>NZ_JBEZGN010000008.1:0-261041 GCF_040650055.1 Spirillospora sp. NPDC048819
GGTTCCTCCGCCATCCCCCACCCGCCCGCCCCTGGGGCTCCGCCCCTATCCCCCCGGGCTTGGGGTTCGGTCCTGTCCCCCTGGGCTTCGGCCCTGTTGCCCTGCTCCGGGAGCACGTGCCTGTTGGGTGGGCGCGTCGGTCTCCAGGGCGGCGTTCGGTGTGGGGTCATCTTGAGCCCTACGCAGAGCAACAGGGGCGCCGCTCGGATCACAGCATCGCGGTGCCTCGGATGGGGTTGGAAAATGTCGAAAACTCTTGACTACTCCGAAATCTGCTGCGATGCTGCGATCAAAGAGACATGTGCATGTATGGCGGCTGCCTTGCTCCGGTCGGGCGTCTGCGTGCAGTTACCGGCCATGACCGAGCACCTGGAGAGAACATGCGGATCGCCAGCAGCCATGGACGGCTCGTCGTCAGCCGCGGCGGGGGATGGATCGATGTCGAGAAGGCCAGTGGCGGACGGTTCGCTCACGATCCGCAGGCCGTCTACGACTGCTGGGACGAGTTCCTCGCATGGGCTGCCGACGGCCTGGACTCTTCCGAGACCGTCGACCTCGACGGCACGAGTTTCGACTCGCCGGTGCCTCGGCCGCGCCAGATCATGGCGATCGGGCTGAACTACCGTGAGCACGCGCGTGAGTCGCAGATGGCCGAGCCGGAGTACCCCGTCGTTTTCACGAAGTTTCCCAGCTCGTTGACCGGCCACGGGTCCACGGTGACCCTTCCGAGCGACGGTATCGACTGGGAGGTCGAGCTCGTCGTGGTCATCGGGAAGGGCGGGCACCGGATTCTGCCTGAGAAGGCGTGGGACCATGTCGCCGGCCTCACGGTCGGACAGGACTTGTCGTGGCGGGAGGTGCAGGGGCGAGGCCCGGCTCCACAGTTCGCGATCGCCAAGTCCTATCCCGGGTTCAGTCCGGTCGGGCCGATGGTGGTGACCCCCGACGAACTGGCAGAGAAGGACGACCTTGCGATCTCGTGCAGCCTGAACGGTGAGGTCCTGCAGGACGGCAGGACGAGCGACCTCATCTTCCCGGTGCCGGAACTGATCGCCTATCTGTCCGAGGCGCTGACGCTTTGCCCCGGTGACCTGATTTTCACCGGCACGCCGTCCGGTGTCGGGAACGGCAGGAACCCGAAGCGCTTCCTGGTGCCCGGTGACCTCGTCAGCACGGTCGAGGGCGTCGGGGACCTGACCGTGCATCTGGTGAATTGACGGGAATCCAGAGACAGAGGAGTGGGACGGCATGGCGTTGCATCGCCTGACTTCGTTCACCCTGCAAGTTCCGAACCCGCAGGACGTCATCTCCTACTACGAGGAGTTCGGCCTCACCGATAACGGTGACGGCTCCTTGTCGACCATGGACGGCGGGCGGCAGTTGTACGTCGAGCAGGTCGCTCCGGGGGCGTTTCGGCGCATTTCCAGCTTCACCGTGGGCTGCGATGATGAGGACGACCTGGGCCGCATCGCCGCGAACCTGCGGCGCCTCCAGGTCGAGTGCTCGATCGACGGGGGGAGGCTGGTGACCGTGGACCCCGGCACCGGCACCGAGGTCGTCGTGGCTCCCGAGGAGCGGGTCCGCCAGGAGCCGTTCAAGCCGGCCGATGCCAACTACCCCGGCAACCTGCAGCGGCTCGATGCCCGAGCCGCCGGGGCCGTTCTCGAAGAGCGGGTCCGCCCCCGCAAGCTCGGTCACATCGTGCTGGGTACCCCGGACGCCGCGGACTCGACGAAGTTCCTCTCCGAAGGCATCGGGTTCAAGGTGAGCGATCGAGTGGGCTTCGGTGCCTTCATGCGCTGCAGCCAGGACCACCACAACGTGCTCGTCATGAATGCTCCGATGGTCTATCCGCACCACACGTCATGGCAGGTGGAAGACGTGGACGCGGTCGGTCGCGGAGCCATGGACATGCTGGAGGACGACCCCGGGCGTCACGTGTGGGGACTCGGCCGCCACTACGCCGGCTCGAACTTCTTCTGGTACCTCAAAGACCCGGCCGGCAACTTCAGCGAGTACTACTCCGACATGGACTGCATCATCGACGACTCGCTGTGGGACCCGGAGTCGGTGGAAGGGGCCCGGGGCCTGTTCCGCTGGGGGCCACCGCCGCCGCCGTCCATGATCAACCCCGAGGACGTGGCCGCCCACATGGTCGGCGCCCACTCCTCGTGATCGAGCAGGAGCAGACGAACGACAGCGATGTCCTGGCCTGAGACCGGCCAGGCGGACCGGCACGACTGGCCGATGCTGGCCTTGGCATGGCTCCTGTACTTCTCGTTCGCTTTCACCCTCGCGTCGCTCTTCCCGCTGATCGGGCGGGTGCAAGCGGAGCTCGGCCTTTCGTATGCGCAGGTCGGTGTCATCCTGGCCGGCTGGCAGCTCCTCTACCTCGCCGCCGCCGTCCCCGTCGGCCATCTGGTCGACCGCTTCCAGCCGAAGTGGGTCCTGTTCGGCGGGACCTTGATCGTGGCCGCCTCTCAGCTCGCGCGAAGCTTCGCCGGGGACTTCGCCGCCATGCTGGCGGCGGTCGCCGTCCTCGGCCTGGGAGGCCCCGTCATGTCGGTCGGTCTCCCGAAGATCATCGCCGAGCTCTTCTCGGGCCGGCATCGCGCGACGGCATCGGGGGTCTACATCACGGGCGCGCACCTGGGCCAGATGTCCGCCCTCGCCGCCACCAGCGTCATCGTGGACCACCTGGCCGGTGGCTCCTGGCGGCTCACCCTGCGCTACTTCGCGGCCGGCGTGCTCGGCGTGGCCATTGTGTGGCTCCTGTTCGCCAAGCGGGTCGACCGCAACGCGCAGGAACGCGCCGCCGGGGGAGCGCTGTCGGGGATAAAGCACGTGGCGCGTGTCCCGGGGGTATGGCTGATCATCGCCGTCGGGTTCTCCGGATTCCTGGCCGGCCACGGCTTTCGCAGCTGGCTGCCCGAACTTCTGTCGGCCAAGGGCTATTCACCGACCCAGGCGGGGCTGCTCGCGGCCGTCCCCGCCCTCTGCGGCATGTTCGGCAGCATCGTCATTCTTCGCCACGGGTCCGGTCGTCACAGGCGCGTGACCGCGATGCTGCTTCTCATCGTCGTGGGCGGTGTCATGCTGCTCACCGCAATCACCACAGGTCCCCCTGTGTACTTCGCCATCGCGGTCGAGGGCTTCTGTGCGGCGGCCCTGATGCCGCTGATGATGAACACGCTGATGGAAATGCCGCAGATCGGATCCAAATACATGGGTGCCGCCGCCGGTCTGTACTTCACCATCGGGGAGATGGGGGGCTTCGCCGGTCCGTCCATCATCGGGCTAATGGTCGGACTTACCGGCTCCTTCACCAACGGTGTGCTGGTTCTCTCCTTGACGATGTGGACGATGCTCCTGGCCGCCGCCCGGCTCCCGTCCCCTCGGCAACTGCCTTGACTAACACAACGCATGGCGCAAGGTTTCGAAAATTTGACCTAGAGACCGAAGATTGCTTGAATAATGCTATGCGCAGATCAGCGGGAACGACTATCGCGGATGCCACGTATGCGCGCGTCAAGAAGGACATCCTCAACGGACACCTGGAGCCGGGTGCCAAGATGGGCTTCGCCTTCCTCGGCGCCCGCTATGACGTGAGCATCGGCGTCCTGCGCGAGGTGCTGCCCCGCCTCGTGGAGCAGGGGCTCGCCACCGCGGAGCCCCAGCTCGGGTATCGCGTGGTGTCGCTGTCAGAGTCGGATCTTGTCGCCCTCACCGCCGCGCGGGAGGAGATCGAGGCGCTCGTCGTCGCGCAGGCCACGCGCGTCGGGGGCCTGAGCTGGGAAGCGGCGATCGTGGCCGCACACCACGAACTTGCTCGTACACCTCAGTTCACGTCCGACGATGATCTCCGTGAGGAGTGGCTCCAAGCCCACGAGAAGTTCCACAACGTGCTCCTCGACGGCTGCGGCAACAGGCACCTCGTCGATGTGGCGGTGCGGCTGCGGACGATCTCCGAGGTCTATCGCTGCTGGTCGAGAGATGCGACCGTCCGTACCCGCCGCGATGTCGCCGGGGAGCACCGGGCGATCGCCGACGCTGCGATCGCCCGCGACGCCGATCTGTGCGCGGAACTGATCCGGAGCCATATCAAACTGACGACCGAACTGCTTCTGGAGCATTCGGCCACCTCCCGGGCCGACGATGACTCTGCGGTCGACGTGCGGAGCGCTTGACCGATCGCTCGCGCTGGGCCCCTGTTCCATCACTGGAGTCCGTGCTCACTCGCACTCGTCGTCCGTGCGGCATGTTCCGCGACGTAGGCCAGCAGTGCCGAGGTCGACCGCTCTATGTGCGCGGCGAGGGCATCGCATGCCCCCTCGGCGTCCCGTGCGATCGCCTTCTCCGTGATGTCCTGGTGCTCCGTCTCCACGTCGCGGGTAGCGCCGCCCAACCGCTGCGACCACTGCAGGTACAGGCTGGCGCGATGCCGCAGGGTGACGGCGACCGCGACCAGATGGCCGCTGCAGCAGCCGGCGAAGAGTGCCGTGTGGAAGGCGTGGTGGGCCGCGGCCCACTCGGGCTGAATCCTGCCGTTCTCTTCCTTCCATGGCGTACGCGTCAGCGTGTGGTGCGCGGCAAGGAGCTTGGCCTCCCACGCGACGTCCCCGACGCGCACCGACTCACCGAGAGCCGCGGTCTCGACCAGCACCCGGGCACGAGTGAGGTCGCGCAGGTCCTCGACCGAGAGGTCCATCACCCGGAACCCGCGCTGGGGCGACACCGTGACGAGGCCGTCACCCGCCAGCTTGGTCATCGCCTCGCGTAGCACGGACAGGCTGGCGTCGAAGCGCTCTGCCAGGGCGGCGAGCTTGAGTCTGCTGCCCGGCTCCAGTTCGCCGGCCATGAGCGCGTCGCGCACGGCGACGTACACGGCGTCCACTCGCGTCATCGTCACATCGGCACCTTACCGAACAACCTTCAAGATGACGATGATTGAACAGAATTTCGTAAAAGTCTTGCGTTGATGGTGATTCTCCCACATAGTCATGTGACGGTGACCACGCCGACCGAGGAGGGAACGCATGCGCGACGTGGAGACGGCGGGCGGCGGCCGGTTCTCGGCCGATGTCGTCATCGCAGGTGGCGGCCCGGTCGGGCTGGCCCTCGCCGTGGAACTCGGCACGCGGGGAGTCTCCTGCCTCATCGTCGAGCCGCGTGCGGCCGTGAGCCGGCGGGCACCGAGAGCCAAGACCGTCAGCATCCGGACGATGGAGCATCTGCGGCGATGGGGCATCGCGGAGCGGGTGCGGGATGCCGCGGTACTTCCCCGGGACTGGCCGGCCGAGGCCGTGTACTGCACCTCGATGACCGGTCACGAGCTGCGGCGCTTCGCCAACATCTTCGGGATGCGCCGTGTCGCGGAAGCGGCGGAGGCGAGCCTGCAGATCCCGCAGCCCTTGGTGGAGGAGGTGCTGCGCGACGTGGTCGCCGGGCTTCCCAGCGTCCGGCTCATGACGGGGTACCGGGTCGCCGGCGTCCGCCAGGACCACGAGTCCGTCAGCGCCTCGATCACGTCGCAGGAGGCGGATCCGGGCGGTGCCGGGCACGTCGAGGGCCGGTATCTGGTCGCGTGCGACGGCGGCGCGAGCGTCGTGCGCCGCGGCCTCGCCATCGGTACGACCGGCGAGGTCTTCTCCCGCTCCTACTTCGGCGTCGTCTTCCGGTCCCGGGCACTCATGGCGCGCGCGGCGGCGACGCACGGCCGCGCGACCCACTACTGGGTCGTCAGCCCCGAGGGGAACGGCATGGTGGGCCCGATGGACGGCGAGGAGGTGTTCTTCGCCAACCTCCAGGGCGTCACGGCCGCCGCGTCCAACGAGGAGATCGTCGCGGGCCTTCACCGCGTTGCCGGTGAGCCGGTGGACATCGAGATCATGTCAACGGACCCGTGGCGGCCGCGGGTGTCGGTGGCCGAGTCGTTCCGGGCCGGTCGCGTCTTCCTCGCCGGTGACGCCGCGCACGCGAACCCCCCGTGGGGCGGGCACGGGTTCAACACCGGTGTGGGCGACGCGGTGAACCTGGGGTGGAAGCTCGCCGCGGTCCTTCAGGGGTGGTCGGCCGGCTCCGTCCTCGACAGCTACGACCGCGAGCGGCGGACCGCCGCGATGCAGACCGTCGCGGACGCGGCGGCGAACATGCGGGCCCTGGACGACGCGCTCGTGTCACCGGACATCCTCGGCCAGGACGACTCGGCCCGTGCCGCCCGTTCGGCACTCCGTGCCGAGATCGCCGAGGTCAAGGAATCGGAGTTCTACAGCCGCGGGCTCGTCCTCGGTTACCACTACGCCGACTCGCCGCTGGTCATCGGCGACGGGACACGCCCCCCGGCGCCCCATCCGGTCCACTACACGCCCACCACCGTGCCCGGGGTGAGGCTGCCCCACGCCTGGCTGGACGACGATCGCGTGGCGATCTACGACCGGCTTGGCCCGCGTTACAGCCTCGTCGCGGTCGGCGACGTTCCGGACCCATCGCGCAGCGCCGCGGCCGGCCGCGGCGTGGGCATCGGCGAGCTGCCGATCGTCCGCGCGGCCATGGGGAGGGCTCCGGGCTACGACCGCCCGCAGATCCTCCTTGTGCGCCCTGACCAGCACATCGCATGGCGTGGCGAACGCGAAGCCGGAGACTTCACCGCGATCCTCCACCGAGTCACCGGTGGCCACAACTCAGCGTTGACCAGTGCCTAGCCGAAAGGACCACCTCATGACCGCTCGCGCACGAGGGATGCTGTCAGGACTTGTCGGAGTGATCATGGTCGCCGCCCTGGCCGGTTGCGGCGGCGATGCCGGTGCCGAAGACGGCCCGACCAAGATGACGGTCGGCCTGATTCCGGTCGCCGACTACGCACCGGTCACCTACGCGCTTGAAAAGGGCTACTTCAAGGCCGAGGGCCTCGACATCGAGATCCAGTCGCTTCAGGGAGGGGCGGCCGCGGTGCCCGGCCTGCTCAGCGGAGACCTGCAGGTGTCGGTCACCAACTGGGTGTCGTTCGTGCAGGCCGTGACGAAGAACACCCCGATTCGCGCCTTCGCCCCCGGCGCGGTCGCCACGCCCGGGTATTCGGGGATCTACGTGGCGAAGGGTTCGGACATCACCGACCCCGCCGGTCTGCAGGGCAAGGTCGTCGCAGTGACCGAACTCAAGACCATCACGGAGCTCACCACCCGTGAGGCGCTCAAGGAGGCGGGGGTCGACCCGGGCGGCGTCCAGTTCACCACCGTGCCGCTCAACAGCATCGTGCCCGCCGTGAACGAGGGCCAGGTCGCCGGGGGCTGGCTGGTCGAACCGTTCATCAGCCAGGGGAAGGCCGCGGGGCAGCGGCAGCTCCTCGACGTGTACGCCGGTCGATTCCGGGATGTCTCCATTGGCGGCTACATCACGTCGGCGAAATTCGCCGCGGAGAACCAGGACGCGCTCAAGGGCTTCGCAGCCGCGCTGGGGAAGGCGGTGAACGAGATGAACGACAACAAGTCGCTCGTCGAAGACACCCTCATCGGCATGAAGGCCATGAAGCCGGAGCAGAAGGGCTCACTGCTGATGCCCACGTTCGGAAACGGGCTCTCTCCCAAGGACGTGAAGGTCTGGGCGGACGTCATGATCGACCATGAATTCATCGACGCCGAGGTGAACCTCGGTGAGGCGATCATCGATGTCGGCTGACCGCGCGGTCCAGGGGCATGCCGCTCCGGTGGCGCCCGGTGGGCTTCGCGGACGCGGCTCGTCCCATGCTCCGCGTCGCAGACGATGGGGCGCCGCGCTCCCGCCGCTGGCGTCGGTACTCGGCACGCTGGTCCTTCTCGAGGTCCTCATCCAGACCCGGCTGCTGTCCGATTCGGTGCTCCCGCCACCCAGCGACATCGGCGGGGAAATGGCGGCATCCCTGGCGGACGGGATCGCTCCGCGGTTGATGCTGTCCACCCTGCAGGGCTGGGCCGTCGGTCTGGGGGCGGCCGTCGTCGCCGGCGCGGCCCTCGGACTCCTCCTCGGATCCCTTCCGACCGTCGAGCGGCTAATGAGCGGCGTGCTGGAGTTCGTCCGCCCGATCCCTTCGATCGCGCTCATCCCGCTGTGCATCATCGTCCTCGGCATCGGGATGGAGACGAAGTACCTGCTGGTCTTCATCGGCTCGTTGTGGCCGATCCTCATCCATACGGTCCTCGGCACCCGCAGCGTGGACCTGGTGGCACGCGACACCTGCCGGACCTACGGCGTCCCGCTCGCCGGCCGCATCCGGCACCTCATGCTGCCCAGTGTGGCCCCCCAGTTCCTGACCGGGTTGCGGATCTCCTCCGCCATCGCTCTCATCGTGGCGATCACGGTGGAGCTGATCGTCGGAGCCCCCGGTCTGGGCAAGCAGGTCAATGTCGCACAGCAAGCAGGCGATACCGCCCAGATGTGGGCGTACATCAGCCTGATCGGAGTGCTCGGGATGGTGATCAACGCCGTGTTCATGCGGATGGAGCGCCGGGTCCTGCACTGGCACGACTCCCAGCGGTTGGAGGCCGCATGACCGCTGTGGTCCGGCTCCTGCTTCCGGTGGTCGGCCTGGCCGCCGCCGTGACGGCGTGGTGGTTCCTCTCGGCCGGCTCGACCTCGTTCTACTTCCCGCCGCTGGCCGATATCGCGGAGGCGTTCGCCGACAACTGGCTCTTCGAGCGCGTCGGGAGCGACCTCGCCCCGAGCCTCGGCCGGTTCGGGCTCGGCCTGCTGGGCGCCGTGGTCCTGGGGGTGGTCGCCGGCGTGCTGCTCGGACGGGCCCCGCGCCTGCAGAACGCTTTCCAGCCCCAACTTGAGTTCCTCCGCTCCACACCGCCCGTGCTACTTCTGCCGCCGAGCCTGCTGCTGTTCGGGACGGGGTCGGGCATGAAGGTCTTCGTGATCGCCTTGGGCTCGGTGTGGCCGATCCTCCTGGCGACCATCACCGGCGTCCGCGCGAGCGACAGCATCGCCCTTGACATGGGCAGGGTGTTCGGCCTCGGCCGGACCGCGCTCCTGCGCCACGTCGTCCTGCCCAACGCGCTGCCCTCGGTGGTCGCCGGGATACGTTCGGCGCTGCCGATCGCAATGGTCCTCATGGTGGTCACCGAGCTCGTCGCGAGCACCGACGGCGTCGGCTACTTCATCTTGCAGGCCCAGCAGTCCTACGACATCACCGACATGTGGTCCGGTGTGCTGCTACTCGGCTTTGTCGGCATGGCCCTGAGCCTTGCCCTCGCCTGGATCGAGCGGCGAGTGCAGGCAGTGGTCGTCCCGACGTCACAGGGAGGTCAGAAGAAGTGAACCGGCTGATCCAGAAGAACCAGGCCGCCACCGGACCGGGCGAGCCACCGCCGGTGCTGGAGGTCAGCGGACTGGTGAAGTCATTCGGCGGGGCGGCTGGCGAGGCACCCGTGATCGACGGACTCGATCTCCGGGTGCCCCGCGGCGCGTTCGTCTGTGTCGTCGGTCCGTCGGGCTGCGGGAAGACCACCCTGCTGCGCTCGATCGCCGGTCTGGCGCCGCATGACGCGGGAGAGGTCAGGGTGTGCGGGAAGGCCGTGCACGGCCCGTCGCGGGAACTGGCCGTCGTGTTCCAGGAGTACGCGCGCTCGCTGCTCCCCTGGTCCACGGTGGAAGCCAACGTCCGGCTGCCGTTGAAGTACCTTCCGCTGTCCCGCGCCGAGGTCGCGACACGGGTCAAAGATGCCTTGCAGGCGGTGGGGCTCTGGGAGTCGCGGGGAAAGCATCCCTGGCAGCTCTCGGGCGGAATGCAACAGCGCGTCGCGATCGCACGCGCCCTCGCCTACCGGTCCGAGGTGCTGCTGATGGACGAGCCGTTCGCCAGCGTCGACGCGCAGACCAGGACCGACCTCGAGGATCTGATCCTGAAGCTGTGGGAGCAGCAGGACATGACGGTCGTGCTCGTCACCCACGACATCGATGAGGCCGTCTATCTCGCCGACACCGTCGTCGTGCTCTCGACCTCGCCGGCCCGCGTCATCGAGCAGCGGACCGTCTCCATCGCCCGGCCCCGCGACCAGATCGCGACCAAGACCGACCCCGAGTTCGCCGAGCACCGCGCCCGGATCTTCGAGCTTCTGAAATGACGTCCCGGGAAGGAAGAGGAGAACACGATGCAAGCGGCGAAGAAGAGCATCATCACCTGTGCGCTGACGGGTGGGGTGCACACACCGTCCATGTCGCCCGGCCTCCCCGTCACCGCGGCCGAGATGGTCGAGCAGGGGAGGGCCGCCGCGGACGCGGGTGCGGCGATCCTGCACCTGCACGCTCGTGACTCCCGCGACGGGCGCCCTGTCTTCGACCCGGAGGCCTATCGCCCGTTCGTGACCGCCCTCGCCCATGAGACCGACGCCGTCATCAACATCACCACCGGCGGGGGGCTCGGCATGACGGTCGAGCAGCGCCTGGCGGCCGCGATGGAGTTCGAACCGGAGCTGGCGTCACTGAACATGGGATCCCTGAACTTCAACTTCTCCGCTGCGGCGGCGAAAGAGAGGCAGTGGCTCCACGAGTGGGAGCGTCCCTTCGTGCTCGCCAGTGAAGGAGCGGTCTTCGCGAACAGTTTCGACCAGATAGTGAACACGCTGGAGTTGCTCGGCCGGCAGCGCGGATGCCGATTCGAGTTCGAGTGCTACGACGTCGGTCACCTCTACAATCTGGCGCACATCGTCGACCGGGGGCTCGCGGAGCCTCCATTCCTGATCCAGGCGATTTTCGGGATCCTCGGCGGGATCGGCCCGGACGTCGAGAACCTCGCGCACATGGTCTCGATCGCCGACAAACTGTTCGGCGGCGACTACCTGCTCTCCGCCTTCGGTGCCGGGCGCCATCAGATGACCTTCGCGACGGCGTCCGCCCTGATGGGAGGAAGCGTCCGCGTGGGGTTGGAGGACAACCTGTACATCCGCCCCGGAGAGCTGGCCCGCGACAACGCCGAACAGGTGACGAAGATCCGCAGGCTCCTCGAGGAACTCGGCAAGACGGTCGCCACGCCGGAGGAGGCGCGGGTGATGCTGCACCTGAAGGGCGCGGACCAAGTCAAGATCGCCGAGCCGGTCGCTCCGCCGTTCCCCTGAGCCTCCGGGGCCTCGCCCTCTTTCCCTTTTCGTTCCCTGCCTTCCCCGGTGGGTCGTTTCCTGGTGGGGTTCGCCCTTACGGTTGAGGATCAGGGCGGGGTCTGGAGGGGACTGGTGGCCGACGGCGGGACGGTCGGGGATCGGCTGCGGCGGGCGCGGCGGCGGCGGTTCGTGGGGCGCAGCGGGGAGATCGAGCTGTTTCGCGGGGCGCTCTCCGATGGGGCGTTCGCCGTGTTGTTCCTGCATGGGCCCGGAGGGGTCGGCAAGAGTGCGCTGCTCGCGGAGATGGCGGAGGCGGCGCGGCAGAGCGGGGTCACGCCCGTGCTCGTGGACGCCCGGACGGTGACGCCCGAGCCCTCGGCCGTTCTGCGGGCCGCGGAGGCCCCCGGAAGCGGGCGGTACGCCGTGTTGATCGACACCTATGAGCTGCTCGGGCCTCTCGACGACTGGGTGCGGGAGCATTTCGTGCCCGGGTTGCCCGCCGACACGGTCGTCGTGCTCGCCGGGCGGGACGCGCCCTCGGAACGGTGGGTCGCCGACGCCGGGTGGCACGAGTTGCTGCGGGTCGTGTCGCTGCGCAATCTCAGTCCGTCGGATGCCCTTGCCTATCTGAGGGTCGAAGGGGTCCCCGGCGAGCTGCACGAGCGGGTGCTGGAGCTGGCGCACGGGCATCCGCTGACGCTGTCGCTGCTGGTGGACATGGTGCGGCGGCAGGAGGACGTGCCTGGGGCCCTGAGCGTTGCTCCTGATGTCGTGCGGGCGCTGCTTGCGCGGCTGGTCGATCAGGTGCCGAGTTCGCGGCATGGGGAGGCGCTCCAGATCTGCGCGCACGCGCGGTTCACGACCGAGGAGCTTCTGCGCGCCATGCTCGGGGACGATGCCGGGCCGCTGTTCGGGTGGCTGCGGGGTCTTTCGTTCATCGAGGAACGGGAGTTCGGGTTGTTTCCGCATGATGTCGTGCGGGACATCCTGGACGCTGACCTGCGGTGGCGTGACCCGGACGGGTATGCGGCGCTGCATCGGGGATTACGCGGGCATTTGGTCGAGCGGGCGCGGAGAACCGCCGATGACGAGCGGGTCCTGCACCAGAACGTCGCGGACATCCTGTTCCTCAGCAGGGACCATCCCATCGTCAAGGGGTACTGGCAGCTCACCGGGCTCGGGCAGTTGTCCGCCACCGGGCTGCGGACCGGGGACGCCGAGACCGTTCTCGCCATGACCCGCAAGCAGCAGGGCGAGGAACAGGCCGCGTACGCGGCGTACTGGATCGAGCGGCAGCCCGGTGCGTTCGGGGTTTTCCGGGACGAGGCGGGCGAGTCTTTCGGGTACGCGGCGTACGTGGAGCTGCGCGAGGCCGACATCGGGGACGACCCGGGTGCCCGGGCGATGTGGGAACACGTCCTGCGGCACGGGCCGCCGCGGCCCGGGGAGAACGTCATGGCCTGGCGGTTCTTCCTGGACACCGAGCCGGACGCGCGGCCCTCCCGGTCGGAGACCATGATCCGGCTCTGGCACGGGCAGGAGATCATCACCCGGGCCGGCAAAGCCTGGGACCTCGTCGCCGTCCCGTCGGAGCGCGAATACTGGGATCCGCTGCTCTCCTTCTTCGACTTCCACCACGCGCCGGAGGCGACATTCCGGATCGGCGGCCGGACCTACGACGTGTACGCCCACGACTGGCGGGTCCTCGGGGTCGACGACTGGCTCGGGCTGACGGCCGAACGTGAGCTCGGCGCCCCCGTCACTCCCCCGACGGTGAGCGCGCCCGAGCTCGTCCTGTCGCAGCCGGAGTTCGCCGGCGCCGTCCGCGCCGCCCTGCGCGACCTGCACCGCGCCGACCGGCTCGCCGGCAATCCGCTGCTGCGGTCCCGGCTCGTCCGGGAGGCCGCCGCACCCGCCGCCGAACTGCGCAGGCTCGTCGAGGAGGCCGCCAGGACGCTGCGGGACGACCCGCGCGAAGAGTCGCTGTACCGGGTCGTCGACCGGACCTTCCTGCGTCCGGCGCCCACGCAGGAACGGGCCGCCGAGATGCTCGGGCTGCCGTTCAGCACCTACCGGCGGCACCGCAACCGCGCCGTGGAGCGGATCGCCGCGTGGCTGTGGGAACGCGAACTCTACGGAACCGGCCACCAGGTGGACAGCTAGTGGCCTGGCAGGTGGACAGCGGGCCGTCGCATCGTCGCCTCATCGACCGACAACGGGAGGCACGAGATGCGAGGCAACGCAGAGCACGCGGTGGTCCTCGGCGCCGGCATGGCGGGGCTGCTCGCGGCACGCGCACTTGCCGGGGCGTACGAGCGGGTCACGGTCGTCGAGCGTGACGAGACATGGACGGGACGGGCGCGCAAAGGCGTCCCGCAGGGCAGGCACGCCCACATCCTGCTGCCGCGCGGGCAGCAGATCCTGGAGAAGTTCTTCCCCGGCGTTGAGCGGGAGCTGATCGGCGGCGGCGCCGTCGTCGCCGACCCGGGAGTCGATCACCACTTCGTGATGGGCGGCCACCGGCTCGTGCGGCGGGCCGGGGCCGAGCGGGCGATCCAGACGACCCGGCCGTTCCTGGAGGGGGTCGTGCGGGAGCGGGTCGCGGCGCTGCCCGGTGTGCGGTTCGCCTGCGGGCGCGACGTCGTCGGGCTGCTCACCGACGGGCCGGGCCGGGTCACCGGCGTGCAGGTCATGCCGAGGAACGTCGGCGCCGCCGCCGAGGAGATCCGCGCCGATCTCGTCGTCGACGCCATGGGACGCGGTGGGCGCACCCGGTACTGGCTGGAGCGGCTGGGACACGAGTCCGTGCCCAAGGAGGAGATCGACGTCGCCGTCGGCTACGCCTCCCGCCCGATGCGGCTGGCGCTGGACGCGCGGATCGGCAAGGCCGTCGTGGTGGGGCCGCGGCCCGGACGGCCGAAGGGCATGGCGATGGTCGCCGTCGAGGGCGACCGGTACCTGCTGACCGTCGCCGGCCTGGACTGCCGTCCCCCGGCGGACGAGGACGGCTTTCTCGCGTTCGCGCGGGAACTCGCGCCGCCGGAGGTGTTCGAAGCGATCCGCGCGGCCGAACCGCTGGGCGACATCGCCACGCACCGGTACTCCTCGGATCTGCGCAACCACTACGAGCGGGTCCGGAGTCTCCCCGAAGGGCTCGTCGTCACCGGGGACGCGCTGTGCAGCTTCAACCCGATCTACGCGCAGGGCATGACCGTGGCCTGCCTGGAGGCCGAGGTGCTGTGCCGCTGCCTGGACGCGGGGCCGCGCGGTCTCACCAGGCGCTACTTCCGGGCGGTGGCCAAGGCGCTGAACGACCCGTGGCGGATGGCGGTCGCCGCCGACCTGTCGATGCCGGAGGTCGAAGGGCGGCGGGGGCCGGCCGTCAAGGTCATGAACGCCTACGTGGACCGCGTCCAGGCGGCCGCCTCCCGCGACGCGGACGTCGCGGAGCAGTTCTTCCGCGTCGTCGGGCTGCTCGACCCGCCGGCGGCGCTGATGCGGCCCTCGATCCTGGTCCGTGCCCTGGCTCCCGTCGGGCGCGGCGGAGATTCGCGTGCCGGGGTCCGGGAGGAGCGCGCCGCCGTGTGAGGCCGTCCGCGCACCGCCGCCGCCCCGGTGGTGGCGGTGCGCATAGCCTTGGCGCATGCGGAATGGTGCGGCTGCGCTGCTGGACGTTTGCTGTGTGCTCGTTTTCGTCGCCATCGGACGAGCCACGCATGAGGACGCGGCCAGTTTCGCGGGTTACGTGGCGACGGTTTGGCCGTTTCTTGTTGGGCTCGGTGCCGGGTGGGTCGTCAGCCGGGCCTGGCGGCGGCCGGAGGCCCTCATGCCCGCGGGCGTCGTCGTGTGGGTGACCGCCGTGGTCGGCGGGATGGGGCTGCGGGCCCTGTCGGGGGAGGGCACCGCCGCCGCGTTCGTGGTCGTGGCCGGCGTCTTCCTCGCCTCGACACTGCTCGGGTGGCGTCTCGTCGCCCGTCTCGTACAGGCGCGGAGGCCGTCCCGGCAGGGGTGAGCGCCACCGGTTTCTTGTGGGACGTCTCCAAATGACCGCCCGGTCTCTTTGCTGATCGTCCTAGTTGACGGAAACGTGCCGTCCTGATGAAGTTACTCGCGAGTCACGTGGGTGACCGAGGGCATGTCGAAAGGGACACGATGGCATCTGCGCTGCGCGACTGGCTGGAGAAGCCGAACAGCGGACGCGGCGTTCACCTGGCGGCCGACGACGGCGGCTGGGAGTACCGCGACTACGGCGAGCTCGCCTCCGCCGCGCGACGCACCGCCGGGGCGCTGATCGAGGAGGGCGTGCGGCCGGGAGACGTCGTGTGCCTGATCCTGCCCACGGACTTCACCTGCATCGAGACCTACTACGCGGTCTGGGCCGCCGGGGCGACCGTGTGCCTGATCACCCCGCCGCTGTTCCAGGACGGGGACGACTACGTCGCGCACGTGGCGGCGATCCTGCGGCAGGCCTCGCCCGCGCTGGTCGTCGCGTCCAAAGACCTGTCCGAGTACGCGGGCCGGGCCATGGCCGAGGCGGGGATGAGCGGCAGGCCGTGGCGTCCGCGCCAGGCGCTGGACGAGGCGGCCGTGCAGCCGGCCGGGGAGCTGGCGCTGCTGCAGTTCACCTCCGGGTCCAGCGGCGCGCCGCGCGGCGTCATGGTCACCTGGGACAACCTGGAGGCCAACAGCGACCTGATCGCGCGGGCCGCCGGTTACGAGGACGGGGACGTGGTGGCCACGTGGCTGCCGCTCTACCACGACATGGGGCTCATCGGCACCTTCATCACGCCGATCGCGCGGCAGGGGATGCTGCGGCTCATGCGCCCCGACCACTTCATCCGGGACCCGGCACGGTGGATCCGGTGCTTCGCCGAGGCCGCGCACACGGCCGCGCCGCCGTTCGCGTACGCGTACTGCGCGCGGCGCGTCAAGCCGGAGCAGCTGGAGGGCCTCGACCTGTCCGGCTGGAAGATGGCGCTGATCGGCGCCGAGCCCATCGACCCGCACACCCTGGAGGTGTTCGCCCGGCTCGTCGAGCCGTTCGGGTTCTCGCGGACGATGTACAAGCCCGCCTACGGCATGGCGGAGACGACGCTGCTGGTCACCATGGACAGCGAGCAGCGCGACCCGCTCGCCGTCCGGCCCGACCCGGAGTCGCTGTCGTTCGGGGAGCCCGTCCGCATCCTGGACCAGCACACGCTGGGACCGGAGTCGCTCGGCGCGAAGGCCGGATGGGTCGTCGGGTGCGGTACCCCGGAGAGCGATGTGCCCGTCGCGATCGTCGACGACGACGGAGTCGAGCTGGGGGACGGGCTGCTCGGCGAGATCGTCGTCGGCGGGCCGTCGGCCTGCCCGGGGTACTACGCGGGCGCCGAGGCCAAGTCGACGCGGTTCATCAACGGCAAGGTCTACACCGGGGACGCCGGGTTCTTCCACCAGGGCCAGCTCTTCGTGCTCGGGCGGATGGGCGACAGCATCAAGGTCCGCGGACGGTCGGTGTACGTCGAGGACCTCGAATCGAAGATCGCCGAGGTGAGCCGGCTCGGCAAAGGCCGCATCGCGGTCGTCAGCGTGCCGGGCGCGGGACGCAAGGGCCTCGCGCTGTTCGCCGAGACGCAGGACGAGTCGTGGACCGGCGCCGTCCGCGAGATGCTGCGCCGCCGCCTCGGCGACGACGTGGAACTGACCATCGTCGTCGGCACCGGGCTGATCCACCGCACGTCCAGCGGCAAGCCGCGCCGCCGCTACATGTGGGAGCGGCTGCGGAACGACCAAATGGACGGCGCCCGCATCGTCCCCTGACCCCACGGCATGATCGTTGGTCGTGAAGGCCGGGAACTCCATCCTTCAGGAGCTGGGCGGGTAGCTGCACTGATTAACATGATCTTGCAGTACGGTGTTAAGCGTGGCCCAGGTGATCAAGCGTGCATACAAATATCGCTTCTACCCGACCACCGAGCAGGCGGATCTGCTGAACCGCACGTTCGGGTGCGTCCGCCTGGTCTGGAACAAGGCGCTGGCCGAGCGGACCCGCCGGTACAAAGACGAGGGCAAGCACACCTCGTACGTGGACACCGCCAAGTGGCTCACCGCCTGGAAGCAGGACCCCGAAATGGAGTTCCTGCGCGAGGTGTCCAACGTCCCGCTCCAGCAGTGCCTGCGCGCGCAGCAGAACGCCTTCACCAACTTCTTCTCCAAACGGGCCAGATATCCCCGCTTTAAGTCCAAGCGCAAGTCGCGGAAGTCGGCAACATTCCAGAACAACGCCTTCACCCTCCGCGATGGCGCGCTGAAACTGGCCAAGACGGCCGATCCGCTGAACATCGTGTGGCACCGGCGGCTACCGGTGGGCGTGGAACCGTCGACGGTCACGGTGTCCCAGGACAACGCAGGCCGCTGGTTCGTCTCCCTGCTGGTCGAGGAAACGATCGTTCCGTTGCCGGACACGGGGGTCGCGCTGGGCATCGATGCGGGCCTGGCCCATCTGGTGACGCTGTCGACCGGGGAGAAGGTCGCCAACCCCCGGCACGAACGGGCCGACCGGCGCAAGCTGGCCAAGGCGCAGAAGGACTTGTCCCGCAAGGTGAAGGGTTCGGCGAACCGGGACAAGGCCCGGGCGCGGGTGGCGCGGATCCACGCGCGGATCGCCGACCGGCGCCGCGATCACCTGCACAAGCTGTCCACGAGGCTGGTACGCGAAAACCAAGCGCTGGCCATCGAGGACCTGACCGTGCGCAACATGCTCGGCAACCACTGCCTGGCGCGGTCGATCAGCGACGCGTCGTGGTCGCAGTTGCGGAGCATGCTGGAGTACAAGTCCGGCTGGTACGGGCGGGATCTGATGCTGGTCGACCGGTGGTTTCCGTCCTCGAAGCTGTGCTCTGCGCCCGGGTGCGGCCATATATCCGACAAGATGCCGCTGAACGTACGGTCGTGGAGGTGCCCGCAGTGCGGCACTCTGCACGACCGGGACGTGAATGCGGCGAAGAACATTCTGGCCGCCGGGCTGGCGGACAGGTAAAACGCCTGCGGAGGGCTGGTAAGACCGGCCCCGGAGAACTCCGGGGAGGCACGGCCCGGTGAAACAGGAACCTCAATCCTGCGAGGGATCGAAACCCCTCCCTTCGGGGAGTGGAGAAGCCACTGCTAAAGCCGGTGATAACGTCGGCGGTGACGCCGTGAAAGGTCGACGATGCCGGCTGTTGCCAAAACGCTTCTGCGCCTGGGTTCCCGCCTGGGCTCCACCGCCCAGAACGCCCTTGAGGTCGCCCGGTTCGGCGGGTTCGACACCGACGAGGACGCCTCGCCCTGCGAGGTGGTGACCGAGCAGCGGGTGTACCGGCTGCGGCACTACTTCCCGGAGTCGGCGAGCGGGCCGGTGGTGCTGCTCGTCCCGCCGCTGATGATCACCGCGGAGGTGTACGACATCTCCTCGCGGGTCAGCGCGGTCGGCGTGCTGCACGACCTCGGCGTCGATCCGTGGGTGGTGGACTTCGGCGCCCCCGAGCGCGAGCCCGGCGGGCTGGAGCGGACGGTCAGCGACCACGTCCTGGCCGTCAGCGACGCCGTAGACCGGATCCGGAGGGCGACCGGGCGGGACGTGCACCTCGCCGGGTACTCGCAGGGCGGCATGTTCGTCTACCAGGCCGCCGCGTACCGGCGCAGCGAGGGCATCGAGTCGGTGGTGACGTTCGGCAGCCCGGCCGACACCAGCGTCGGCCTGCCGTTCGGGCTGCCGAGCTGGCTCGCGTCCGAGGGCGTGGAGCGGATCCCCGACGCGCTGCTCGGCGGGTTCGCGGTACCCGGGTGGGTGACGCGGCTGGGGTTCCAGGTGCTCAGCCCGGTCAAGTCGGTGCGGTCGCGGGTCGACTTCATCCTCCAGCTGCACGACCGGGAGCGGCTCGCGCCGCGCGAGCGGCAGCGGCGGTTCCTGGAGCGGGAGGGCTGGGTGTCGTGGCCCGGCCCGGCGCTGGCGGAGTTCATCCGCCAGTTCATCCAGCACAACCGGATGCTGACCGGCGGGTTCGTCATCGGCGACCGGCTCGTCACGCTCGCCGACATCACCTGCCCCGTGCTGACGTTCGTCGGCGAGGTCGACGAGATCGCGGCGCCGCCGATGGTCCGCGGGATCCGGCGGGCCGCGCCGCGCGCCCAGGTGTACGAGGCGTCCCTGCGCGCCGGGCATTTCGGGCTCGTCGTCGGCGGCCTCGCGATCGGGCGGACGTGGCCGGCGGTGGCCGGGTGGGCGAAGTGGCGCGCGGGCGAGGGAGAACTGCCGGACATCGTCGCGCCGGTCGCCGGGGACGAGGAGGCCGTTCCCGCCGGGCTGCCCGGCGGGTCCGCCGGGTACGGGCTCCAGCTCGCGATGGGCGTCGGCACGAGCGCCGCACGCTCCGCCTTCCGCACCGCGTCCCGGGCGGTGCACGGCACCCGGCAGCTCACCGGCGAGGCCGCGCAGAACCTGCCGCGGCTGGCCCGGCTGGAACGCATCCAGTCCGACACGCGCATGTCCATGGGGCTGCTGCTGGACGAGCAGGCCGGACGCCGCCCCGGCGAGGTGTTCTTCCTGTATGAAGGGCGCGCCCACACCCATGACGCCGCCAAGCGGCGCGTCGACGCCGTCGTCCGCGGCCTGATCCACATCGGGGTGCGGCGGGGCGACGCCGTCGGGGTGCTGATGGGCACCCGGCCGACCGCGCTGGCGCTCGTCGCGGCGCTCAGCCGGCTCGGCGCCGTCGCGGTGCTGCTGCGCCCCGACGGCGACCCCGCCGCGGAGGCGCGGCTGAGCGGCGTGACCCGCGTGATCGCCGACCCGGAGCACGCGGCGCGGGCCGCGAAGCTGGACGGCGTCGACGGCTACCTGCTCGGCGGCGCCGGACGCGGCGAACGCGGGCCATTGGCGGACCCGCCGCTGATGGACATGGAGACCATCGACCCGGCGCGGGTCGATCTGCCCGGCTGGTACCGGCCGAATCCGGGGCGGGCGGGCGACCTGGCGTTCGTCGTCTTCACCGGCGACGGGGAGCACCTGCGGGCCAGCCGCGTCACCAACCGGCGCTGGGCCCTGTCGGCGTTCGGGACGGCGTCGTCGGCCTCCCTGTCCTCGTCCGACACCGTGTACAGCATCACCCCGCTCCAGCACCCGTCCGCGCTGCTGATGAGCCTCGGCGGCGCCGTCGCGGGCGGCGCCCGGCTCGCCCTCGCCAGCGCCTACGACCCCGAGACGTTCTGGGACGAGGCGCGCCGCTACGGCGTGACCGTCGCGTCCTACACGTGGATGCTGCTGCGCGACCTCGTCAACGCGCCGCCGAACCCGGCCGAGCGGCACCACGCCGTCCGGCTGTTCATCGGCTCCGGCATGCCGCGCGGCCTGTGGCGCCGGGTGGAGGACCGGTTCGCCCCGGCCCGCGTGCTGGAGTTCTACGCCTCCACCGAGGGCGAGTCGGTCCTGGTCAACCTGAGCGGCAAGAAGCCCGGGTCGCTGGGACGGACGCTGCCGGGCAGCGCCGGGGTGCGGCTCGCCCGGTACGACCTGGAGAGCGGGCGCCTGGAGCAGGGGCCGGACGGGTTCGCGGTCGAATGCGAACCCGGCGAGATCGGCATGCTGCTCGCCCGGGTGCGGCTGGCGGCGATCGGCGCCGCGGCCCGTCCGGTGCGCGGGGTCTTCGCCCCCGAAGACGCCTGGACGATCACCGGGGACCTGTTCCGCAGGGACGCGGACGGCGACTTCTGGCTGGTCGGGCGGGAGGCCGAGCTGATCCGCACGGCGGAGGGCATCGTCCCGCCGGGCCCGATCCGCGACGCGCTCGGCGACCTGCCCTACATCGACGCCGTCGCGGTCTACGGCGTCCCGGTGGGGGAGGCCGAGGTCGTGGCGGCGGCGGTGAGCCTGCGCGACGCGGGGGAGTTGAAGCCCCTGGACCTGTCGGAGGCGCTGCTGCGGGTGGAGCCTGGGCTGCGGCCCGCGATCGTCCGGGTCGTGGACGAGGTGCCCGTCACGGCGGGGCGGCGGCTGCGGACGGGTCCGCTGCGGGACGAGGGCGTCCCGCGCGCCGGGGACGGCCGTACGTACTACCGGGACAAGGCGGGCGCGTACCGGCCGCTGACGGACGCGGCGCGGCGGCGGCTCCTCGCGGCCGCGGCGGCCCGCGAGGCGCGCTGACGGCGGAGGCATAGGTCACGGCGGATAAGCCTGGACTTACACGTGTCCGCTACGTTAGAACAAAGCAACAGTTTTAGGCTTTTTGTTGCGCATGTTCCGGAGGGGTCATGACGAGCGTCCTCGCGCCGCCGCCGCAGGGCAGCGGCCTGAAGCCGGTCCCCGGCGTGCCCGGCATCCCGTACATCGGCAGCACCCTCGCGGTGATGCGCGACCCGATCGGGATGGCCCGCAAACGGTACGACGAGTACGGCCCCGTCGCCTGGGGATGGCTGCTCGGGCAGCGGACCGTCACCGTCCAGGGCCCCGAGGCGGCGCAGGCCGTCCTGGTCAACCGGGACAAGGCGTTCGCGAACGGGCCGGCGTGGAGCTACTTCATCGGGCCGTTCTTCAAGCGCGGCATCATGCTCCTGGACTTCGAGGAGCACCTGCACCACCGCCGCATCATGCAGGAGGCGTTCACCCGCACCCGGCTCCAGGCCTACATGGACGCGATGGCGCCCGGCATCGTCAAGGGCGTCGAGTCGTGGGAGCCCGGCGAGGGCTTCAAGGTGTACGACCACATCAAGCAGCTCACCCTCGACCTCGCCGTGGACGTCTTCATGGGCGTCGAACTGGACGACGCCGAGCGCGCGCGGGTCAACGGCGCGTTCATCGACGCCGTCCGGGCGGGGACGGCCTACGTCCGCTTCCCCGTCCCCGGCCTCCGCTGGCACCGCGGCCTGCAGGCCCGCAAGGTGCTGGAGGAGTTCTTCTACCGGCACCTGCCCGCCAAGCGCCGCGACGGGGGCGACGACCTGTTCGCCGCGCTCTGCCAGGCCGAGACCGACGACGGCGAGCGGTTCACCGACGAGGACGTCGTCAACCACATGATCTTCGCGTTGATGGCGGCGCACGACACCACCACCATCACGCTGACGACGATGGCCTACCACCTGGCCAAGTACCCCGAATGGCAGGAACGGCTGCGCGAGGAGTCGCTGGACCTCGGCAAACCGCAGCCCGGCTACGACGACCTCGACCACTTCGCCGGCATCGACATGGTGATGAAGGAGTCGCTGCGGATGGTCGCGCCCGTCCCGGCGCTGCCGCGCAGGGTCGTCAAGGACACCTCCATCCTCGGGTTCCACATCCCGGCCGGCTCCCTCGTCGTCGTGCCGATGCTCAGCAACCACCACATGGCCGAATGGTGGCCCGACCCCGACCGGTTCGACCCGGAGCGGTTCTCCGCCGAGCGCCGCGAGGACAAGGTCCACAAGTACGCGTGGTCGCCGTTCGGCGGCGGCGCGCACAAGTGCATCGGCATGTACTTCGCGGGGATGCAGGTCAAGACGATCCTGCACCAGGTGCTGCAGAGGTACCGCTGGAGCGTCCCCGCCCGGTACGAATGGCCCCTGGACACCACGTCCCTGCCGTCGCCGAAGGACGGCCTCCCCGTCCGGCTGAACCGTCTGGAGCAGAGCCCATGAGCCTGAAGGAGAGCCGATGAGCAAGGTCGTCGCCATCACCGGGGCGGCGCGGGGGATCGGTCTGGCGACCGCCCGCGCTTTGAAGGACAAGGGCGCCACGGTCGTCATCGGCGACATCGACGAGACCGCGGTCAAGGAGGCCGCGGAGTCGCTCGGCGTCACCGGCCTGCCCGTGGACGTGACGTCCCGCGAGTCGTTCACCGCGTTCCTCGACGGGGCCGAGGAGGCCGCCGGGCGGCTCGACGTGCTGATCAACAATGCCGGGATCATGCCGATCGGCCCGGTCACCGGCGAGAGCGACGCCGACGCCCGCCGCTGCCTCGACGTCAACGTGCACGGCGTCATGCTCGGCACCAAGCTCGCCCTCGACCGGATGCTGCCGCGCGGCGCCGGCCACATCATCAACGTCGCGTCGGTGGCCGGGATCATGTACACCCCCGGCCTCGCCCTCTACAACGCCAGCAAGGCCGCCGTCGTCGCGTTCACGGAGGCGGCCCGGCTGGAGGTCCGGGACCGGGGTGTGCACGTCGGCGCCGTCCTGCCGACCTTCACCAACACCGAGCTCGTCGCCGGGACGCGCAGCCCGAAGGGCCAGAAGAACTGCGAGCCCGAGGACATCGCCGCGGCCGTCGTCGGGCTGATCGGGAGGCCGCGGCCGCAGGCCGTCGTCCCGAAGAGGCTCGGCAGGCAGGTCAGGCTGAGCGGGCTGTTCCCCGACCGGGTCAGGCAGGCCGTCTCGCGCCGTCTCGGGCTCGACAAGATCTTCCTGGAGTACGACCCGGACGCGCGGAAGGCCTACGACGCCCGCATCCGCACCGACTCCTGAAGCCCCAACTCAACGGGTGGCGCGGCGGGCCTTGCGGCGGGCGCGGCGGGCCTGTGGGACGTAGCGGACGACCTCGGGCAGCAGCGGCCACACGCGGTTCCCGGCGCGGACGGCCGCCGCGAAACGCCGGTAGCGGCGCTCGTCCGCGTCGCTCCACGGCAGGCCGAGCAGTTCGCGCATCCGCGGGTGCAGCCCGCCGACCGTGATGAAGCGGGCGACCGCGTTCAGCGGCGGCGACACCGCGCGCCACACCGGCGCCGGGACCTTCGGCGGCGCGGGCAGGCCCTTGGTGACGTAGCCGACGCCGTACCGGGCGGTCTTGTGCGCGACGATCTCCTCGTCGAGCATCCGCTTCCAGTACGCCTGGAACGCCTCCCAGTCCTCCGGCATCGCCCGGTCGCTGACCCCGTACATCCGGAACCAGACCTTGGACTCGTCGTAGATGCGGCGCTTGTCCGCCTCGCCGAGGGGCCTGATGAACGTCTCGATGCCGTACAGCATGTGGTCGAGGAAGGTGGCGTGCGCCCAGTAGTAGGTCTCGGGATCGAGCGCGTGGTAGCGGGTGCCGTCCGGCATCGTCCCCTTGATGTCGCGGTGGTAGTCGCGGACCCGGCGGCCCGTCTCGGCGGACCGCTCCGCGCCGTACACGGTGTTCAGGATCGGCCCGGCGGACCGCTTCACCCGCGCGAACGTCTCGGAGAAGAACACCGAGTGGTCGAGGACGCCCTGGCCGAGCGCGGGGAGCATGTTCTGCAGCACGGCGGCCCGGGGACCGACGAGGACCATCCGGGTGTCGCCGAAGTAGCGCCAGGTCAGCGATCCGGGCCCGAGCGGGGCCGGGGGCTGCGTCTCGGCCTGGTCCGTCATGTGCACCGCCGGAGATCTGAGACAGAAGTACAGAACGACGATTATTGTAACTGTGTCGCACCCGATGGCATGAGTCGGGTGCCCGAGCCGGTTAGGGTGCGAGCTATGACCTTGCGCGCGACCACCCGCGTGACGACCCGCGTGACCACCGCCGACGGGCTGCGGGCCCGGCTCGCGACACCGGAGGCCGACGCCGACGACCTCGACACCCGCATTCTGGACGCCGCGCTCACGGAGTTCGAGACCTACGGGCTGCGCAGGGTCAGCGTCGAGGACGTCGCCAAACGCGCCGGGGTCGCGCGCACCACCATCTACCGGCGCTTCACCAACAAGGAGCAACTGCTCCAGGCCGTGATCCTGCGGGAGTGCCGCCGCTTCCTCACCGCCATCGCGGAGGCCACCGAGGACCTCGACTCCCCCGAAGAGGCCGTCGTGGAGGGGTTCGTGGTGGGGCTGCAGAGCGCCCGTACGCACCCGCTGATGAGACGCGTCCTGGAGAGCGAGCCCGAGGCGTTCCTGCCGCAGCTCAGCATGAACGGCGGCGCGGTGATGCTCGCCGCCCGCGACATCCTCGCCGACCGGCTGCGCCGCGCCCGCCCCGGCGACCGCGGGGACCACGACACCGTGGCCGAGGTGCTGCTGCGGCTGGCGATGTCGCTGCTGCTCGTCCCCGGCGGCGGGCTCGCGCTGGACGACGAGGACGCCATCCGCGCGTTCGCCCGCGACTACCTCACCCGCATGCTTCGCCCCGGCATCGTCCCGTAGTCTTCAGCTGTCGAACTTCGTTCTAGAACCGGAGGCGCGCATGGAGGCGGTCGTTCAGACGTCCTACGGGAAGGTCCGCGGCACGACACGGGACGGCGTCACCGCCTTCCTCGGGATCCCCTACGCCGCGCCCCCGTTCGGGCCGAACCGCTTCCAGGCGCCTCGCCCGCCCGAGCCGTGGGACGGCGTCCGCGACGCCGTCGAGTACGGGCCGACCGCGCCCAAGCCCGGCTACCCGAAGCCGTACGACGCGCTCCTGCCCGACCCCGAGATTCCGGGGGAGGACTGCCTCAACCTCAACGTCTGGACGCCGTACCGGGGTGTCGCAGGGGGCCTGAACGATTCGGCGCCGGATCGGGGAGACTCGGGACTTCCGGTGATGGTGTGGGTTCACGGCGGCGCGTTCCGCAACGGATCCGGGGCCGTGCCCGTCTACAACGGCCGCAACTTCGCCCGCGACGGCGTCGTCTGCGTGACGTTCAACTACCGGCTCGGCGTCGACGGCTTCGCGAACCTGCCCGGAGCGCCGCTCAACCGGGGGCTGCTCGACCAGATCGCCGCACTGGAGTGGGTCCGCGACAACATCGCGGGCTTCGGCGGCGACCCGGACCGCGTCACGGTCTTCGGTGAATCCGCCGGCGGGATGAGCGTGACCACTCTGCTCTCCGTCGACCTCGGGCTCTTCGGCCGCGCGATCGCGCAGAGCGGCGCGGGCAGCATCGCCCAGGACCCGGCCGACGCCATGCTCGTCACCGCGGAGATGGCCGCCCGGCTGGGCGTGGAGCCGACCGCCGAGGCGTTCGCGGCGCTCGACCCATGGGCGATCATGCCGGTCCAGTCCGCCGTCGCCGCCGAGGTCTCCATGCTTCCCGACCCCGGCCGCTGGGGCGTCACCACCGCCGCGGGCGGCATGTCGCTGACGCCGATCCTTGACGGCGAGCTGCTGACCCGCCGCCCCGAGGACGCCATCGCCGCCGGCGCCGGACGGGACGTGGACCTGCTCATCGGCTACACGTCCGAGGAGTTCCGGTTCTTCCTGATGCCGACCGGCCTCGCCGGCGACCTCACCGACGAGCTGGCGGGCGCCGTCGCGGCGGGCATGGGCGTCCCGCAGGGCCTGCCCGCCGCCTACCGCGGCCGCCACCCGGACATGACGCCCGGCGAGCTGATGGCGACGATCATCACCGACCACCTGTTCCGCATCCCCGCGAACCGCGCGGCGGCCGGGCACGCCGCATCCGGCGGCGCCGGCGGGACGTGGATGTACGAGTTCGCGTGGCGGTCGCCCAAGCACGACCTGGGCGCCTGCCACGCGCTCGAACTCGGCTTCGTCTTCGACAACCTGAACAGCGAGACCGAGGGCCTGGCGGGACCGAACCCGCCGCAGGCCCTCGCCGACCGCATGCACCGCGCCTGGACGGACTTCGCCGTCCACGGGGACCCGGGCTGGCGGCGGTTCGACCCGTCCACCCGCGCGGTGCACGTCTTCGACGGGCCCGCCGACGAAGTCGTGGACGACCCCCGCGGCGACGTCCGCAAACTCTGGGACTAGGCCCGGTCAGCGTGCCCGGTCAGCTGCCGAGGCGCTTGCGGCCCTGCGCACGCACGCGCTTGCGCTGGGACGGGTCGAGCATCAGGTAGCCGACGAGCGGCGTCCCGAGGACGCCGAGGATGATCAGCGCGGTCAGCCACCAGGGAAAGATGAACAGGGTCAGGAAGCCGACGACGACGCCGCCGATCACGAACTTTGTCTGAGTCGACATCTGGTACCTCCGTTTACGGGCCGCCCTATCTCTACAACGGCCACCCGGCGACCGCTGTTCCACGATATGTCGCGAGTCTGCCCGATGGCCATAGTGAACCGTTCCCGCAGGCGGCACGTTCCATGGAACCAGACGCGGACGCCGATCAGATGCGCAGGGAGAGCTGGCCGCCGCCCAGGGTGCGCAGAACCTCGGCGTGCAGCTTGCCGTTGGTGCACACGACGCTGCCGCCGTCCGGCCCGGGGACGCCGGACAGGTCGGTGAACATTCCGCCGGCCTCCTCCACGATGACCTGGAGCGCGGCGAGGTCCCACAGCGACACCTCGGGCTCGGCGGACACGTCGATCGCCCCTTCGGCGACCATCATGTGCGACCAGAAGTCGCCGAACGCCCTCGTCCGCCACACCGACCGGGTCAGGTCGAGGAAGCGGTCGAGGCGGCCCTGCTCCTCCCACCCGCTGAGGCTGGAGAACGACAGCGACGCGTCCGGCAGCTCCGTGACCGACGACACGTTCATCCGGGACGCGCGGGTCAGGCTGCGTCCCGTCCAGGCGCCGCCGCCCCTCGCGCCCCACCAGCGCCGGTTCAGCGCGGGCGCCGACACGACCCCGACGACGATCTCGTCGTTCTCCATCAGCGCGATCAGCGTCGCCCACACCGGGACGCCCCGCACGAAGTTCTTCGTCGCGTCGATCGGGTCGATGATCCAGCAGCGGTTGCCGTAACCGGTCTTGCCGTACTCCTCGCCGAGCACCGCGTCCCGCGGGCGCGCCCGCTTCAGGGTGCCGCGGATCTGCTCCTCCACGCTGCGGTCGGCGTCGCTGACCGGTGTCAGGTCCGGCTTGGTCTCGATGGCGAGATCGAGAGCGCGAAAACGCCTGGTCGTGATGTCGTCGGCCCCGTCCGCCAGCACATGTGCGAGACGCAGGTCATCGGAATAGCCCGCCACGGCGAGCAACGCTACCCTGATCACGGGTTGTCCAGACACACTTACCCGGGCTGTTCCGGCTTTTCGGTCGTCCGGGTGTGGCGCGCCGGTGCCGATGTGGGCCGTTTCCAGGGCGCGGTGGTGGGAGCATGGGGCCATGGCGCACGACCTTCCCGCATGGGTGGCCGAGCTGACCGATCCACGCCGGGCGGCGACGCTCGACGAGCTCGCCGACCGCCTCGTCCCGCTGGCCGAGCACGCCATCGACGTCTCCCGTCGATTGCAGGCGCAGCTCAACGAGCTCAACGACCCGTTCAAGCGCGAGGCCCTCTACGGGCGGGTGGAACGGCTGAAGGCCCGCGCGGGCGAGGCGCTGGAGGAGATCACGGCGGAGATCGCCGCCTCCGGCGAGGAGCGCATCGAGCGGGTCTGGGCGGACTGGAACGAGCAGGCGGGACCGGACGCGCGCGGCGAGCGGGAGCGCGAACTGCGGCGCAGGCTGGACCACGACATCGTCCCGGTCCTGTTCAAGCAGCAGCAGGACGTCGCCGAGCGGGTCGCCGAGCGCACCTCCGGGGCGCTGGAGGAGGCGACGCAGACGCTCCTGACGCGGGTGGAGGAACTGGCCAAGGCGGTCACCGACCTGATCCACGACGTGCTGCCGCTGGCCCGGGAGGGGCTGACGCTGGCCAGCCGCATCTCGGCCCTGTCGGGCCACGCGCGCAAGGCGGGACGGGGCCCGGTCCCCGGCGAGCTGAAGGACGCCGGGGCCGAGACGGCCCGGGCGTTCGACGAGGCCGTCGCGCGGCTGGAACTGGAGTGGGCGGCGCTCGGCGCCCGGTCCGCGACCGTCCGGGCGGCGCTGCGCGGGGCGGAGGAGAGCGCGTTCAGCCGGGTCACCGAGGAGATGACCCGCTGCGTGGAGGAACTCGCGCCCGAGCACGTCAGGGCGCTGAACGAGGCCGAGACTAGGGCGAGGAGCCTGTTCGAGGAGACCTCGAAGAACTAGGCGCGCTGCGGAACGTCCTGAAGAACGTGTCGAAGTGCGGGAGGCTCGCCTTCCAGTTCTCCTCGTAGGCCACCATGATCACCTGGTAGGCGGCGCCGTCGATCCGGAACATCCGTATCCGGCCGTGCGCCGGGATCTTGTTCTGGAGGAAGGTGAACTCGAGCTCCGCGGCCTTCCCGTCCTTGTAGGCGAGGTTCCGCTTGAGGCCGACCTCCTTGTATCCGGGGTACTCACCGTCGTTCTCGAAGGCGCCGGACGCCGTGGCCAGCAGGTCCCCGAGATCGACGGTGCCGTAATCGGCCGGAGACAGCGATATTCCATGCCCCTCGCCGCCCCTGACGGGGTCGTAGAACTCCACGGTGTCGCCCTCCTCCGTCTGCCTCCAGCGGTCAGGGACGGCGGCGACGTAGGCCGGCCCGCGGTACTCCTTGTAGCCGGGCGGAACGGCGGTGGAGGTGCTCTGGGGCGATCCGCGCCCACTGCCGCCCCCCGGCCGCGGCGTCTTGGACGCCTGCCCGCCCTGGTCTCCCCGGAGGTCGAGGAACAGGACGACCGCGGCGACGGAGACCAGCAGCACGGCGACGGCCCCGGCCGCGAAGATCACCGGCCGGCGAGACCCGCGGGAGGCCGCAGACGGTCCGCCGAGCGGCCCCGGCTGGGGTGTCGGCGGCTCGGCCGCCGTCACGGCGGGATCGAGGGTCACGTTGCGCGGGCCTGCCTGCGCGGGCCCGGGTACCGGCCCCTGGGTGATCCGGCGGAGCATCCGGCCGACCTCGTCCGGGGCCGTCCGCTCGTCCGGGTTCTTGCGGAGCAGGCCCTGGATCACGGGGGTCAGGGGACCGGCGAGCCGCAGCGGGTCGGGTTCCTCCGCCAGCAGCGCCGCCATCACGCCCCACAGGTCGGGACGGCTGTACGGGGCGCGGCCCTCGACGGCGGCGTACAGGGTGGCGCCGAGCGACCACAGGTCCGACGCCGGCGTGGCCCGCTGGTGGCCGGCCTGCTCGGGCGCCAGGTAGGCCGGTGAGCCGAGGACGGCGCCGGCCTGGGTGAGGGTCTCGTCGCCGGCCACGGTCGCGATGCCGAAGTCGGTGAGGACGGCGCGGCCGGGCGGCAGCAGCACGTTCCCCGGCTTGACGTCGCGGTGCACGACCCCGGCGGCGTGCGCGGCGCGGAGCGCGTCCAGCAGGTCGAGACCGATCTCCGCGACCCGCCCGGGCGCCTGCGGCCCCTCGCGGGCGATGACGCGGTCCAGCGACTCCGCCCGGATGAGCTGCATGATGATCCAGGGGCGGCCGTCCTCCTCCACGACGTCGTACACGGTCACGATGCCGGGATGGTCGAGCCGCGCCGCCGATCGCGCCTCCCGGAACGTCCGCGCGTACACCCGCTCGACCTGCGCGCCGTCGAGCCCGTCCGGCAGCGACACCTCCTTGACGGCGACCTCGCGGCCGAGCGTGCGGTCGCGGGCGCGCCACACCGCGCCCATCCCGCCGCGGCCGAGGATCTCGGCCAGTTCGTAACGCCCGGCGATCGTCTGCGGCATACGGGGACGATATCGATCTTCCGCCCCGTGAAGATCGCCACATCCGGCCGCGGGCTAGAGGGATTGGGGGAAGCGGAACAGCCCTCCGGGGTCGTGGGCGGCTTTGACCTTTCTGAGGCGGTCGAGGTTGGGGCCGTAGTAGGCGTGCGCCCAGCTCTTGAGATCGGGGTCGATGTAGTTCACGTATGCGGTGCCGCCCATGTAGGGCTCCATCGCGGCGTGAGCGGCGCGCAGCCAGGCGTTGTCCGGCGCGAGGTACTGGACGCAGAACAGGCCCTTCCGGTGCGGGAAGGCGGTGTCACCGGGGGCCAGGCGGCCGATGGCGCCGCCCATGGCGTCCAGCAGGACGGAATGGTTCCGCACGTCGTTGCCCTTGTCGAAACGGTCCAGGAGCGCGTCGACGGCGTCGTCGGGGAGGGGCTTGTAGGCGATGTGGGACTTTCCGGCGTAGTCGGTTCTGGGGAAGCCGCCGCCGGGGCGTCGGCCGGGCAGATCGCCCTGTGCGTGGCACTCTTCGACACTCTGTCCCGCGCAGCCGCCCATGAACTTCATCGCGTCCAGATGCGGACGGCTCTGGACGGTGGACGAGGCCGGGTCGGTCCCAATCGCCGATGCCAGCCGGTTCACGTGGCCGTCGGCGTCCGCGAGCGCGACCCCGATGACCTCGACGCTGGGGGAGCCGTCGTCGGGGCGGGTGTCGAGGTGCAGACTCGTCCAGATCTCGCCGGGCGCGCCCGGTGCCCAGCGCTGCCAGCCGCGGATCACCTTGGCCGCCTCCGGCCAGGGCCAGCGCAGGCTGAACGGTGTGACATCGCCGGCCTCGTGCGTGCGGTACGCGAACGACACCGCGACGCCGAAGTTGCCGCCGCCTCCGCCCCGGCACGCCCAGAACAGGTCGCTGTTCTGCTCGGCGTCGCACGTGAGGACCCGGCCGTCCGCCGTGACGACTTGGACCGACTCCAGGACGTCGCACGACAGCCCGTACGCGCGGGACGTCACGCCCAGGCCGCCGCCCAGCGTCAGCCCCGCCACGCCGACCGTGGGGCAACTGCCGGACGGGACGCTCACACCGTCGCGTGCGAGCTCGGCGTACAGGTCGATCAGCCGAGTTCCCGCTCCGACGATCGCGTTGCCGCCGTCGCGCTTCACCACGCCCATGGGGGAGACGTCGATGACGATTCCCGTGCCCGTCGACCAGCCCGCGTAGCTGTGGCCCCCGCAGCGCACCGCGACCGGAATCCCCTTCAACGTCGCGAACGCGATGCATTCGGACACGTCCTGCGGGGTTTCGCAGTAGGCGATGCCCGCCGGTTCGATGTCGTCGTAGCGGGGGATGTAGAGGCGCCTGGCCTGGTCGTACGAGGCGTCGGACGGACGGATCAGCGTCCCGTCCAGGCCGCGGGCGAGGGCGTTCCAGTCGGCCGGACCCGTCGGGCGGGGCCGTGGCGGCGAAGGGCGCCGGCCGCTCGGGGACGGTTCCCCGTCGGAGCAGCCGGCGGCCGCCATGCCGCCGAGGATCGTCGCCATGAGCACCGCCCGGCGGTCCACGCGCCCCCCTTCCGCTCGCGTCACGGCTTCCGCAGCGTCCTCAGGAACGTCTCGTAGTAGGGGAGGCCGCCGTACCAGTGCTTCTGTTCGCCGACCAGGATCGCCTGGTAGATGGCGCCGTCGAACTCGAACACCCGGACGAGGCAGCGGCCCGGGATGCCGTCCTTGGTGAAGGTGAACTGCAGATCGGCCGCGCTGCCGCCCTGGTAGGGGACGTTCCGGTGGAACTTCTCCTGCTTGAAGCCGGGGTACTGGGAGTCGTACCTCATGTTCGCGATCGCGTCGGCGAGGCCGTCCCCCGGGTCGCCGGCGGAGGCGGAGGCGATGCGCTGGATCACGATGCCGCGGCGGACGCCCTCCGTCTGGTCCTGGAAGGTGACGTCGTCGCCCGACCCGTCGTCCTTCCAGCCCTCGGGGACGGCCGCGACGAAGGCCGACCCCCGGTACAGGCGGTAGCCCTCGGGCACGGCGGTGTTCGGCGAAGAAGACGAGGTCCCGGGCCCACCGGCCCGGCCCTTGCCCTCGGGGGCGTCGCTCTGGCTGGTGAACACCACGACCGTGATGACCGCGGCGACCAGCGCGGCGGTGAAGACGCCGGCCGGGATGATCAGCGGCCAGGGCACGCGCCTCCGGGCGGGCGTCACGACGGTCGGCGGGGCCACCGGGGGCTGCAGCGTCGCATCGCGGGGCTGCAGCGTCACATCACGCCGTCCAGGGTCCGGCGGGACGAAGTGGGGCGGTGCGGGGACGTGGGGAGCGGCCACCTGCGCGGCCTGGCGGAGCAGCCGCCCGGCCTCATCGGGACTGATCCGCTGGTCGGGGTCCTTGCGCAGGAGCCCATGGAGCACCGGCGTCAGGGGCCCGGCGCGCTCGATGGGGTCGGGTTCGTCCGACAGGACGGCGGCCATCACGCCCCACACGTCGGGCCGCTTGTACGGAGGGCGGCCCTCGACGGCGGCGTACAGCGTGGCCCCCAGGGACCACAGGTCCGACGCGGGGGTCGCCTTCTGGTGGCGTGCCTGCTCGGGCGCCAGGTACGCGGGCGACCCGACGATGGCCCCCGCCTGGGTGAGGGTCTCGTCGCCCGCCACGGTCGCGATGCCGAAGTCGGTGAGGACGGCGCGGCCGCGCGGCAGCAGCACGTTCCCCGGCTTGACGTCGCGGTGCACGACCTCGGCGGCGTGCGCGGCGCGGAGCGCGTCCAGCAGGTCGAGGCCGATCGCCGCGACCCGGTCCGGCGGCAGCGGACCCTCCCGCGCGACGACGGCGTCGAGGGCCTCGGCCCGGACGAGCTGCATCACGATCCAGGGACGGCCGTCCTCCTCCACGACGTCGTGCACCGTCACGATGCCGGGATGGTCGAGCCGCGCCGCCGACCTCGCCTCCCGGAACGTCCGCGCGTACGTCCGCTCGACCTGCGCGTCGTCCAGGCCCTGCGGCAGCGACACCTCCTTGACCGCCACCTCGCGGCCGAGCGTGCGGTCGCGGGCCCGCCACACGGCGCCCATCCCGCCGCGGCCGAGCACCTCGATCAACTCGTAGCGCCCCGCGATCAACTGGACCATGGGGGAAGACGATACCGACGCGAGGCGGGCGCGTCGTTCGCCATACGGGACCGGCTATTCGGGCTCTCCCTCGCGGCTGGCGAGCAGCCGCCGCAGCGAGTCCAGCCGGGCCCGGCTGGCGCGCCTGTCGGCGACCCAGCCGTCCAGCCCGCAGCTGTCCTGCAGATGATCACAGAGCGGGGGGCAGCGCTCCGCGGCGCCCTCCGCGAGGTCCTCGAACGCGTTGATCACGTTCTCGGGCTCGACGTGCGCGAGACCGAAGCTCCGCACGCCCGGGGTGTCGATGATCCAGCCGTCCCCGCCCGGCAGCTCCAGCGCGATCGCCGACGACGAGGTGTGCCGGCCGCGGCCGGTGACCGCGTTGACGTGGCTGACGGCCCGCTCGGCGTCCGGGACGAGCGCGTTCACCAGCGTCGACTTGCCGACGCCCGAATGCCCGACCAGCACGCTCACCTGCCCGGCCAGATGGCCGTGCAGCTCCTCCAGGCCTCCGCCGCGCAGCGCACCGTGGTCGCCGTCGCGACGCGTCACGACATAGGGGACGCCGAGCGGCGCGTACTCGGCGACGAGGTCGGCGGCGTCGGCGAGGTCGGCCTTGGTGAGGCAGAGCAGCGGCTCCATCCCGGCGTCGTAGGCGGCGACGAGCTGCCGGTCGATCATGCGGGGGCGGGGCTCGGGATCGGCCAGCGCCGTCACGATCACGAGCTGGTCGGCGTTGGCGACGACGATCCGCTCGAACGGGTCGGAGTCGTCGGCGGTGCGGCGCAGCGACGACGTCCGCGGTTCGACGCGGACGATGCGGGCCAGGGTGTCCGGGGCGCCCGACACGTCCCCGACGAGGGCGACCCGGTCGCCCACGACGACGCCCTTGCGGCCCAGTTCGCGGGCGCGCATCGCGGTGACGCCGCGCTCGTCGTCGGTGCCCTGGTCCACCAGGCAGCGGTACCGGCCCCGGTCCACCGCGATCACGAACCCGGGGGAGGCGTCCTCGTGCGCGGGACGGCGGCGGGTGCGCGGACGCGACCCGCGGCGTCCGGGCCGCACCCGGACGTCGTCCTCGTCGTAGTCGTGCGTTCGTCGTGCCAGTGGTCCGTCCCTGCTGTCAGGCGGGCGCCAGCATCGACGCCCACGACTCCGTGAAGTTCGGAAGAGTTTTGCCCACGGTGCCCGGATTCTCCACCTCAATTCCGGGAACCGCCAGGCCGAGCAGGGCCGCCGCCATCACCATCCGGTGGTCGTCGTAGGTGTGGAAGACGCCGCCGTGCAGCGGCCGCGGCCGGATCTCCAGCCCGTCCGGCAGCTCCCGGACGTCGCCGCCCAGCCCGTTGATCTCGGTGACCAGGGCCGCGAGCCGGTCGGTCTCGTGGCCGCGCAGATGCGCGATGCCCGTCAGCCGGGACGGGGAGCCGGCCAGCGCGGCCAGGGCCGCGAGCACGGGCGTCAGCTCACCGACGTCGTGCAGGTCGGCCTCCAGCCCGGAGAATTCGCCGTTTCCGCGCACCGTCAGCCCGTCCGGCCCGAGGGACGCCTCCGCGCCCATCGCGCCGAGCAGCCCGCGCAGCGCGTCACCCGGCTGGGTGGTCTCGGCCGGCCAGCCGGGCACGGTGACGCGCCCGCCGGTGACCAGCGCCGCCCCGAGGAACTGCGCCGCGTTCGACAGGTCGGGCTCGATCACCCACTCGGCGCCCCGGATCGGGCCGGGCGCCACCCGCCACACGTTCTCCTCGGTCTCGACCGCCACGCCCGCCTCGCGCAGCATGTGGACGGTCATCTCCACATGCGGCGCCGACGGCACCGGCGGGCCGTCGTTCCTGACCTCCACGCCCTTCTCGAAACGCGGCGCGGCCAGCAGCAGCCCCGAGACGAACTGGGACGACCCGGACGCGTCGATCGTGACCTGACCGCCGTTCACCGCACCCGTCCCGCGCACCGTGAACGGCAGCGTGCCCCGGCCGCCGTCGTCGATGCCGGCGCCGAGCGCCCGGAGCGCGGCGACGATCGGGCCCATCGGCCGCTCCCGCGCCCGCGGATCACCGTCGACGGACACCTCACCGGACGCCAGCGCCGCGACGGGCGGCAGGAACCGCATCACCGTCCCGGCGAGGCCCACGTCCACCCGCGCCGGGCCCGTCAGCCGGCCCGGGCGCACCCGCCAGCCGCCGGAGTCCTCGTCGATCCCCGCGCCGAGCGCGCGGAGCGCCGCCGCCATCAACTCGGTGTCGCGGCTGTGCAGCGGTCCCGTGATGCGCGCCGGTCCCTCGGCGAGCGCGGCCAGGATCAGCGCCCGATTCGTCATCGACTTGGAGCCGGGCAGCGACACCGTCGCGTCTACCGGGGCATGGGCGACCGGGGCGGTCCAGTGCGGAGTGGGCATGACCCAAGGTTATCGGGCCGCGCCGCCGGCGGCGGAGTCGCTCAGAGGGGGTGCTCAGAGGGGGTGCTCAGAGGGGGATCGCCAGCAGCGTGCCACCGCCGTCGTCCAGGCGGACCTCGAACCGGCTGATCTCCTCGCGGGAGAGGCCCGTCCCGCCCTGCATGACGAGCGGCTTGGGCTGCCCCGGCACGCCGTAGCCCTTGTCCGGGACGCGCCAGTCGGCGACGACGCTGGGGGAACCGTTGACGGACACCGCCACGAGGCGGCACCTCAGCGGCCCCTTGAGACCGCGCAGCTCCAGGCTGACCTGCGTGCCCCAGCCCTTGTCGACCAGGCCGATCGTGCCGGACGCGCCCGTGCTCGCGTTCGCCGCCTGGAACTTCTCCCCGGTGACGGCCACGGGCGGCGGCTGCCGCACGGCGTTCCCGTCGTCGCTCAGGAGCGTCCCGATGCCGATCCCGACGGCCAGCATGGCGGCCGCCGCCGCGCCGCCCACGGCGTAGGCGCCGCGCCGAAACCGGCGGTCCTCCCTGCGCCGGCGTCGCATCATGTCGATCACCGGCGCCGGAGGCGCGGACGGCCCGTCCTCACCCCCCTCCGGGGCGGGCGCGCGCACACCGGCGTCCCCGCCGAGCGCGGACAGGACACCGGCCGTTCCCGACATCTCGCCCAGCTCGGCCTGGCACCTGCCGCACCCGCGAAGATGGGCCTCGAAGGCCCGCCGATCGCCTTCCTCGAGAAGGCCGAGCGCGTACGCGCCGACGTCGGTGTGCTCGACCGGCGAACTCATGAGGTCACCCCCCTCTCCTCCAAGGCGACGCGCAAGGCGCGCAGCGCATAGTAGACGCGGGACTTGACCGTCCCCACCGGGATGCCGAGGTACTCGGCCGCCTGATTCACCGTACGGTCGCGCAGCACCGTCTCCGTCAGCGCCTGCCGGTGCGCCGGGGAGAGCGAGTCCAGCGCCTCGGTCACCACGACCTTGCGCAGCAGGCCGTCCATCTCGTCCGCCATCGGCAGGTTCTCCAGGGGGCCGTCGCCGACCTCCGGCGGTCGGACCTCGCGCTGCCGCCGGTTGTCGATCACGATACGCCGGGAGACCGTGGCCAGCCACGGCATCAGCGAGGACGTGCGGTCGTCGAGCCGGTCCGCACTGCGCCATGCCCGGATCATGGTCTCCTGTACCACGTCCTCGGCCCACTGGCGGTCACCGCCGGTCAGCCGCAGGACGAACGCGAGGAGGGGCCGATGGTACTCGCGGTAGAGCTCGGCGACGATCTCCTCGTCGCGCACGGCCGAAGCCGGTCGCGACGAGCCGGGGCGGCGGAGCAGGCTCCGCAACCCGCCGGTCTGGCGACCGGTCGATCCGGGAACTGCCATGGCCGGGGCGTCTCCGTTGTGGGGGATGGGCACGAGCGGCGCTCGTCGACGGTCGTCATCTGGCAGTACGGGACCGCCCCGGCTTGCGGTTCAACCGATTTGAGGTTCTTTTAAGGTTCTCTTCGGGAAGTCAGCGCTTGACCGCCTGCTTGACCTTGCCCGCCTGGACGGCCGTCCCCGCCCGGACGGTCTTGCCCGCCTTCATGGCCTTCGCCGCCTGCGTGGCCGTCCCCGCCTTGACCGTCTGCCCGGCCCGCGCCGCCCGGCCCGGCTTGGACGCCCTGCCGATCTTGAACGCGCCACCGGCCTTGACGTTCTTCATCGCACCGCCGGCCTTGGCCGCCTTGAGCAAGCCGCCGGGCTGGACCCCCTTGAGCGCGCCGCCGACCTTGCCGGCCTTGGCGGTCTTGAGCATGCCGCCGGGCTGGGCACCCTTCAGCATGCCGCCTGCCTTGCCGGCTTTGGCGGCTTTGAGCATGCCGCCGGGCTGGGCGCCCTTGAGCATGCCGCCTGCCTTGCCGACTTTGGCGGCCTTCATCGCGCCGCCGGCCTTGCCGGCCTTGAACGCGGCGCCGGGCTTGGCCGCCTTGGCGGCCTTCGTCGCCTTCGCGGTCTGCTTGGCGGCCTTGCGCCCGCCCTCGGCGCGGGCGATCCGCACCTGCCGGGCCGCCTCCCGGCGGGCGTCCCGGAGCGTCACCGCGGCCTCCCTGCGCAGCGCCTTGGCCTCGGCGGCGCTCTTGATCTGCGTCTCCCGCGCCGCGCGCCGCAGCTCCGCCGTCCGCGGCGGGCGGCGCGGCTCGGTCGCCACCATGAGCAGCGCGCCGAACATGCCGGCGTTCTTCAGCAGGTGGGAGCGCTCACTGGCGCGGCGCTCGGGGTCGTCCTCGGTCCAGAACCGGTGCTCGGTCGCGAGCGCGGGCACCAGCTGGGCGGCGAGCAGCAGCGTGGTGAGCCGCCGGAACCTGCCGGTCAGCAGCAGGGCGCCGGTGCCCAGGCTGAGCGCGCCCTCCATGCGGACGAGGGTCTCGGGGTCCTTCGGCAGCCAGTCGATCCGGTCGGCCACCGGCTTGACCGCCGGGCCGACCCGCTCGGCGCGCTCGCGTGGGTCCCGGATGGCGTCCAGGCCGGTCATGATGTAGGGCGCCGCCACGAACGGGCGGGCCAGGGTCGTGAAGGGTCGCATGACCCGCTACATGCCCAACAGGCCACGCCTCAAGCACGGCAGGATGGGACCCATGTGCGGACGCTATGCCACCACCCGTGCGCGTCAGGAGCTGCTGGACGAGTTCCAGGTCCAGCTCGACGCCGTCGACGGGGACATCCAGCCCGACTACAACGTCGCCCCGACGAAGCAGGTTCCGGTCGTCCTCAACCGGCGCCCGAAGGACGCCCCCGAGGAGGAGGCGGCCGTCCGGCAGCTGCGGACGGTGCGCTGGGGACTCGTCCCGTCCTGGGCCAAGGACCTGTCCATCGGCTCCCGCATGATCAACGCGCGGTTCGAGACGGTGCACGAGAAGCCGTCGTTCCGCCGCGCGTTCGCGCGGCGCCGCTGCCTGCTGCCGGCCGACGGCTACTTCGAGTGGTACACCCTCCAGGACCAGGGTGACTCGCCCGACCCCGCCGAGGGTGAGAAGAAGGCCAAGAAGAAGAAGCCGCAGAAGCAGCCGTACTTCATCCGCCCGAACGACGGCGCCGTCATGGCCATGGCGGGCTTGTACGAGCTGTGGAAGTCCCCCGAGGACGAGTGGCTGTGGACGTGCACGGTGATCACGACCGACGCGCCGGATGATCTGGGCCGGATCCACGACCGGATGCCGATGATCGTCGAACCCGACCGCTGGGACGCCTGGCTCGACCCCGGCCTGAACGACACCGAGCAGGTACGGGGCCTTCTGGTGCCCGCCATGGCCGGGACAATGGAGGCCTACCCGGTGTCCAAGGCGGTCAACAACGTGAAAAACAACGGGCCGGAACTCATAGAACCCTCGACTTCTGGGGATAGTTCTGGCAACCATTCCGACAGTTTGTTCTGACCCCTGTTTGTTCCGGCCGCCGCGTCACGCCGGCGGCCGGGGTGAGAGCCGCATTGCCCGGAGCCCCGCACCGGGAGGAGTTCGCAGCATCGTGGACACCGACGCAGCCCGTTCCCGCCTCGAGGTGCTGCTCGAGGATTTGGACCGTTCCATCGCCATTCTCCGCGGAGAAAGCCCCGAACGCGACAATTCCGCCGCGGACGCCGGGGCGGGCCTCACCGCCCATGACCGCGTGGAGGCCGCCCTGGAGTCCCTCGAACGCCACCGCCGCGGCGTGCTCGCCGCCCTGGAGCGGATCGGCGCCGGCACCTACGGCCGGTGCCTCGGCTGCGGCCACCCCGTCCCCGAAGGCCGCCTGGAGGCCCGCCCCGACGCCGCCCGCTGCATCGCCTGCCAGTCGAAACACGACCGCAGGCGCTAGCTCCGGCGGGCGCTGGCCAGCAGGTGGATGCCCAGGGACTCGTCCGGGCTCGGGGTGTTGAGCTCGGTGCGGACCAGGCGGGGGAGGGTGCGGGGTGACTCGGCCAGGACGTGTTCGACGGTCGAGGGGGACAGGACCGTGCGGGGCCTGATCCACTCGACTTCGAGGCCCGCGTCGGCGAGCAGTTCGCGGAGCTGGTGGGCGGAGAACGAGCGGGTGATCGTGCCGTCCGGCCACGGGATGAGGACGACCTCGGCGCTCGGGACGTCGGACAGGTGCGCCCAGTAGTTCCGTTCGGCCAGCAGGGCCATGCCGAGCGTCAGGGAGTCGACGCAGAGCAGGACGCGGCCGCCGGGGCGCAGGACGCGGGCGATCTCGGCGACCGTGGTCTCGGTGGCGAGGTGGCGCGACAGCACGCGGTTCTCGGCGATCACGGCGTCCATGGAGCCGTCGGCGAGGAACGGGAGGGTGCCGGTGTCGCCGATCACCGGGATGGTGGCGGCCTTCGCGGGCGGTGCGCCGTCCGTTGACGCGAGCCCCTCGGACCTGCCCGGATCGCGCACCTCCAGGACGGTGTGGCGGGCGTCGGCGGCCTGGGCGGCGGAGCGTCCCCCGGAGATGTCCAGCACGCGGGCCGGCCTGCGCGGCAGCCATCGCGTCAGCTGGGCGGAGGCGACCGCCCAGTAGAACGTCCAGTAGCGCGCGAGGGCGTCGCCCGCCCCGTCCCCGGAGAGTTCGCGCAGACTGGCGATGGTGGGCTCGGACGATCGCGCCGACAGCACCGGATGCACTTTTGCTCCTGTTCTCGCCGTGTATGTCACTTCTTCCCCGTTACAGGTGTTGTCACCCTCCGTGCAGGACCCGGGCGGGACGCCCGTGATCGCCGTGTCCGCCCCCATCGGGGAATCGGCGGCGCCGATCCGGTGTTGCACCGTCTCACAACCCATAACGCGGAGGTGCACACCGATGACCACAGCCGTTGCCGACCAGCAGCGGAGAGCCGGGACCGCGGCACCGCGCGGCGACGCGCAGGCCCCTGTACGCGTGGCCAGGCCGCGCGGACCGATATCGTCTGTGGGATACGACGCCGCCGGCCATGCCAAGGCCAAGGGCGCCACAGCCGAGGGGGTGGGTCAGGTACAGGGCACCACGGAGACCGTGGAGCAGCGTCAGGAGCGGTTCGAGCGCGACGTGCTCCCGTTCTTGGACCAGCTGTATTCGGCCGCGCTGCGCATGACGCGCAATCCGGCGGACGCCGAGGATCTCGTCCAGGAGACGTTCGCCAAGGCGTTCGCGTCCTTCCACCAGTTCAAGGAAGGCACCAACCTCAAGGCGTGGCTCTACCGCATCCTGACCAACACGTTCATCAACAACTACCGCAAGAAGCAGCGCCAGCCGCAGCAGGCCGCCACCGAGGACATCGAGGACTGGCAGATCGCGCGCGCAGCGTCGCACACCTCCAGCGGGCTGAAGTCCGCCGAGGCCGAGGCGCTGGAGCACCTGCCCGACAGCGATGTGAAGCGGGCTCTGCAGGATCTGCCCGAGGAGTTCCGGATCGCCGTCTACCTCGCCGACGTCGAGGGCTTCGCGTACAAGGAGATCGCCGAGATCATGGGCACGCCCATCGGCACGGTGATGTCCCGCCTGCACCGGGGCCGGCGCCAGTTGCGCGTGATGCTGGAGGACTACGCTGAGGATCGCGGTCTCACGAGGACGGGCGGAGGGTCCAAGTGAGCGGGAAACGCGCCTGCCGCGTACAGCGGAGCGAGATGCCCGACACCGCGCCGTGCGGCGGCGCGGTGAACGAGAGGGGTGAGTGAGCCATGAGCTGTGGCAACCACCATGAGACCCCCTGTGACGAAGTGCTGGCGCGGGTCTACACCTATCTCGACGGTGAGCTCGACCAGGGCGGCTGCGGCGAGGTGCGGCAGCACCTGGACGAGTGCGGACCGTGCCTGCGCGAGTACGGGCTCGAAGAGGCCGTCAAGAAGCTGGTGAACAAGTCCTGCGGCTGCGAGCAGGCGCCCACCGACCTGCGCGCTAAGGTGCTCGGCCGCATCGAGGAGATCTGCGGCGACATCAAGGCGTCCGGAGAGGCCGAGAAGACCGAGAGCGCTTGATCATCGCGGTGGGCCGACCGGTGCGGCCCACCGCCCGTCAGCCGGTATTCTGCTGCGGGTGCTCGTACTCATCACCGGCGCGGCCGGTTTCATTGGATCCCATCTGGTCGACCGGCTCGTCGCGGACGGTCACGAGGTCATCGGCGTGGACGACATGTCGTCCGGCGCCAACGTCCGTCCCGGGCTGGAGCTGTGGGAGATGGATGTCAGTGATCCGGGGCTCGTGGAGAAGGCGGCGGCGCGGCGCCCCGAGGTGATCTGCCATCTGGCGGCGCAGGTGAGCGTCCGCGCCAGCGTGGCGGACCCGCTGGGCGACGCCCGGACGAACGTGGTCGGGACGGCGAACGTGCTGGAGGCGGCGCGGGCGGCGGGCGGCCGCAAGGTCGTGTTCACGTCGAGCTGCGCGGTGTACGGGGTTCCGGACGCGCTGCCCGTCCCGCCGGACGCCGAGCTGCGCCCCGCGTCCCCGTACGCGGCGTCGAAGGTCTCCGGCGAGGTGTACGCGGGGATGTACAAGGCGCTGCACGGCATCGACTTCACGACGCTGACGCTGGCCAACGTGTACGGGCCGCGGCAGACGCCCGAGGGCGAGGCCGGCGTCATCTCGATCTTCGCGGACGCGCTGCTGGCGGGCCGCCCCACCCGGGTCTACGGCGACGGCGCGCAGACCCGCGACTACGTCTACGTGGCGGACGTGGTGGACGCGTTCGCCCGCGCGGCGGGAGAGCGGGGCGGCGGGGGCCGCTTCAACGTGGGCACCGGCGTGCAGACGACCGACCGGGATCTGCACACGCTGGTGGCGGAGGCGGCGGGCGCGCCGGACGACCCGGAGTTCGCGCCGCCGCGGCTGGGCGATCTTCCCGCCATGTCCGTCGACCCGAAGGCGACGCAGGAGGCGCTCGGCTGGGAGCCGAAGGTGGGCCTCGCGGAAGGGCTCGCCGAGACGGTCGCGTGGGCGCGGGAGCGGAACGTCCCGGCATGACGGAAAGCCGGGGCTTGGCCGTTTTGTAACCAATTCCCGGTGGTTATTGCGATCAGCCGAGGATGCACGTGCATTGTGACGTGCAGAGGGATCGTGCAATTACGTTGAGTGCATTCGCGTGAGGCAATTGATCACTTAAGGTGACGATTGCTTCACGCCTTGCTTTCGTTTCTCCGCATGCCTGTGTGACCTGGGCAGTTCACGTTAGGCTTGTGCCGGAATCAGCGACGGGAGCACGCCTACGCCCGTGTATTCGGGGTAAGTGCTCGCCCGGGAAGCCTGGACCGGTCCGGTCCCGGTGGCCGGCCGCGAGGCCGGACGGCCCGGTTCGCGGGGGGAGGCAAGGAGCCATGCTCAAGCGCGTGACGCCGGTGGGACACGGCCGGCGTGAGAGCGCCTCGGCGTCGTCGCTGATGATGCCCGAGGGCGTGTCCTGGGTGTAGGTGCCGGCAGGCACGCGTAAGCCCGGCGGCGGCCCGCCATTCGTCACGAACACCTTCATTCCCGGCAGGCCCGCACAGGCCACGCCGACGCGGACCGGCCGGATGAGGGCGTTCACTCCCCGAGGGGGGCGGCAATGCGTGGACTACCTCTCGCTGCCTGGGCGTACGTCTGTGGTGTGGTCGCCCTCGCGGTGGGCCTCATCGCGACGTCGTCCTTCGCGGAGATCGACTGGGGCAAGCTGACCGTCCTGGCCCTGCTGTTCCTGATCTGCGACTCCGCGCCCGCACGGCTGAACGTCGCGCGCGCCAGGGTGTCGCTGAGCTTCGCCGCGAGCCTGGCCTCGGTCGTCCTGCTCGGACCCGCCGGCGCGGCCCTGATCGGCTTCTGCGCCGTGATCACCGGCCAGCGGATCTTCGCCCCCGTCAAACGGATCTTCAACGGCGCGCAACTCGCGCTCAGCGGCTTCATCGCCGGGACGGTCTTCGACCTCCTCGGCGGTGACCGCTTCCACCCCGAGCAGGCCCGCTGGGTGGAGAACGTCATCGGGCCGTTCCTCGGCGCCCTCGTCACCTTCGTCCTGGTCAACCTGACGCTGATGGGCGGGGTGCTGCTGCTCAGCCGGCAGACGACGCCGCGCGAGTGGCTGCACGAGAGCGGCCAGCTCGCCGTCGGCTGCCTCGGCTACGGCATGGTCGGCCTGCTGATCGCCGGGCTGTGGCCGCGGGTCGGGCCGTTCGCCGCCGTCCTGGTCCTGCTGCCGCTGTTCATCGCTCGCTGGGCGATGGACCAGGCGTACGTGCAGCAGCAGGCGCACTCGGCCACCCTCGCCGCGCTCTGCCAGGCCGTCGAGACCAAGGACTTCTACACCCGCGGCCACTCCGAGCGGGTCTCCCGCGGCTCGGTGATGATCGCCCAGGAGATCGGCATGCGCGCCGACCGCGTCGAGGCGATCCGCTACGCCGGGATGCTCCACGACGTCGGCAAGCTCGGCGTCCCCACCAAGGTGCTGCAGAAGAACGGGCCGATGACCGAGGAGGAGTTCGCCGCGATCCAGCTGCACCCGATGCGCGGGCTGGAGATCGTCCGCGAGATCGGGTTCCTGGACGAGGCGCTCGCCGGCATCATGCACCACCACGAGAAGATGAACGGCCGCGGCTACCCGATGGGCCTGGCCGGCGACGAGATCCCCGAGTTCGCCCGGGTCATCGCCGTCGCCGACGCGTTCGACTCGATGACCTCCACCCGGTCCTACCGGGCCGCCCGGACCGTCGACGAGGCCGTCACGGAGCTGCGCCGCTGCATGGGAGACCACTTCGACCCGGAGATCGTGGAGGCGTTCCTGCGGGCGCTCGAACGCGACCCGTGGGTGCCGCCCGGCCCGGTCGTCCTGCCCGACGACGACGTCGTGGAGACCACCCGGCACGACCACGACGACCCGAGCACGCCGCTGCGGGTCGCAGGCGACGAGGTGCGGCGGTGACGGGACGTCCATGAGCAGCGAGGGCCGCACCCGGGAACGGGCCGCGTGGCAGACCATCGACTCCGGCCAGCTGCTGCTGATCGCCACCGCCGGCCTGTTCGTCATCGTCGCGATCACGCAGGTCGCGGCCGTCGGGCTCCGGCAGCCCAACGTCGCGATCATCTTCGGCGTGCTGATCGCACTGGGCGAGCTGTTCCGCATGGTGATGCCGGGAAACCGGGAGGTCGCGCCAATCGCCGGCGCCGGCGCGATGGGTTACGCGCTGCTGGTGGGCGTCGGCCCCGAGGGCGCCCCGCCGGACGCGCCGCTCGGCGTCGTCGCCGCCGAGCACTCCGCGCTGCAGGTCGTCGCCGTCACCGCGGTGGGCATGCTGATCGGCTCGCTGCCGCACATCGCGGTCGGCCGGTCCCCGCGCCTGGACGCGATGGCGCGGCGGCTGTTCACGGCCTCGGTCGTCGCGCTGTGCTTCCGGCCGATGCTGTCGCTCGACCTCGTCTGGCAGCTGCTGCTGGCGGTGATGGGCATCGTCGTGATCGCGTCCTGCTTCACCGATGTGCTGATCGCCGCGGTGATCCGGGCGGAGGCCGTCCGGGCGCGGTTCGGCATCGCGCTGCGCGACGAGATCGAGGCGAAGATGGCGCTGTGCGCCGCGACCAGCGCGACCGCGATGCTGATCGCGGTGGCGACGACCGCGATGGGCGAGGCCGCGCTGCTGATCTTCACGGTGCCGATCCTGGTGACGCAGTTCGCGTTCCGCCGGTACGCCGGGATCCGCGCCACCTACCTGCAGACCGTCCGGGCGCTGTCGCGCGTCACCGAGGTCGGCGGCTACGTGGAGACGGGCCATTCGCGGCGCGTGTCCCGGCTCGCGGTCGCGATGGGGCGCGAGCTCGGCATGTCCGAGGAGGAGCTGCTCGAACTGGAGTACGCGGCGCTCATGCACGACATCGGCCAGCTGTCGCTCGGCGACCCGATCCCGGGCGGCGCGACCGTGCTGGCGTCCCCGGCCGAGCAGCGCCGCATCGCCGAACTCGGCGCCGAGGTGATCAAGCAGACCGGGGTCCTGGACCGGGTGGCGCACATCGTCCAGCTGTCCTCCCACCCCTACCGGACGGGACGCGAACCCGACGCCGGCGACTCCGCCGACACCAGGCCGGTCCCGCCGCCGCTCGCGGGCCGCATCATCAAGGTCGCCAACGCCTACGACGACCTGGTGGGCGAGTCCCGCGACCGGGACAGGGGCGCCGCCGTGCTGGAGCGGCTGAGGCTCGACTCCGCCGCCGAGTACGACCCGACGGTCGTGGAGGCGCTCAGCCGGGTCGTGGACCGCCGTCTCCGCCAGTAGAGCTCCTGCGCCGGTGCGACGGCGGCCGTGACGGCTGCGGCGGCCGTCCACAGCAGCAGCGCGCCGAGGTGCTGGTCGTCCAGCGGTGCCGGGCCCCAGCGCCGACCGAGTTCCTCGTACCAGCTGCCGAGGACGGTCCCGTCCCGCATCAGGGCGACCCCGGCGATCAGGTGCAGCGGCAGGACGGCGAACGGGACCAGCGTCCCCGCCGTCCCGTGGAAGTACGCCAGGCCGATGACCAGGAAGCAGAGCATCGCGAGCGAGTGCAGCGCGTGGTTGCTGAGCGTCGCGCCGAACAGCGGCGACACGTAGAACGCGTAGAGGCTGATCAGGAGCAGCACGGACGCGACGACGGGGTGCGCGAGCAGCCGGATCCCGCGGCAGCCGGCCGCGGCGGCGAGCAGCGGCGCGTTCTCGTCCCGCACGGCCCGCAGCGCCAGCCGTACCGGAGCCCCGTACAGGAGCAGCAGCGGGGCCAGCAGCCCGATGAGGACGTGCTGGACGGCGTGGGCGCTGAACAGGACCATGCTGTACCGGGAGATTCCGCTGCCTGTGGCGAGGAGCGCGACGAGCAGCCCGGCGGCCCAGGCGGCGCTGCGGTGCCACGGCCAGTCCCGCACGCGCACGACGCCCACCCCGTACAGGACGGCACCGGTCACGATGAGCGCGAAGAACAGCGGGTCGATCCACCAGTCGAGCAGGTAGGGGCCGGGGCCCGCCGGGCCGGGCAGCGGGAAGCCGAGGCGCAGCGCGACGATGTCGAGCGTGCCGGGGGCGTTCTCGGGCGGGGGAGTGCGGGAGAGCCCGGTGGCGAGGGCCATGGTCGCCGTCATGATGAGGATCTCGACTGTGCCGAGCCGCAGGAAGGGCCGCGTGCCCGTGCCGTCCCGCAGGGCGGGGATGGTGGTGCGCCGGTGCCACCAGCCCAGCCCGCCGAGGACGGTGAGCGCCGCGATCTTCGCCACGACGACCGTCCCGTACCGCGATCCGAGGTGGAGGCCGCCGAGCCGCACCCAGGCGTTGACGGCGCCGCTCACCGCGACGACGGTGAACGACACCAGCGCCAGCGCGCTGTAACGCCCGACGATGTGCGGCAGCCGGTCGCGGAGTGCGGGACCGGCGGTGACGAGCGCGACGAGCCCGCCGATCCACAGCGCGGCGCCCACGACGTGGGCGGCCAGGCTGTAGACGGCGAGCGCGTGGTACGAGGCGCCCGCCGCGTGGCCGGTGAACAGCGGCGGGAGCAGGGCGGCGAGCGCGGCCGCCAGCAGGTAGCCGGAGCCGCCCTCCGCGCGGGGCAGGCTGGCCGCGACCGACAGCGCGACCGCGACGGCGAGGACGATCAGCAGTGCCCGTCCCTGCGGCAGCTCGATGAGGAGCGTCCGCATCATGTTCCCGGTCAGGCCGCCGACGCCGATGCCGAACAGGTCCAGGGCGCTGAAAACGATCAGCGCCAGGGTGCACAGGGCCCACGCCAGGGCCGTCATGGACGCGGCGCGCAGGCAGCGGCGGCCGACCGGCGACGGCGGGCGGGCGAACACGGCCGCGACCAGGAGCCACCCGACGGTGAGGACCGCGGCGACGTTCCCGCCGAGCTTGGCGACCGACAGACCGGTCTTGGTCAGGGCGCCGGCCTGTGACAGGCCCGGCGCCGAGGTCTCGCTGAGCGCCCCGCCCAGCCGCGTCACCAGCGCGAGGACGACCAGCGCCAGAGCCGCGGCGCCGATGACGAGCATCGGCTTGTCGGTCGGGGGAGCCTGTCGCTCATGTGTCGCCACGGCCGGACATACGTATACGGCCGAACAGAAGGTTCAAAGCCCAATAAGGTACCGCCAAGCCGATCAAGCGCCGAGGAGTGAGATGAGCGCCCAGGACCAGGGCAACACGTATCTGGAGAAGGTCGTCGCCCAGCAGGCGGTCCTGGAGGACGACCTCAGGGCGCGGCGTGCCCCGGTGGCGGCGCCCGCCGCCGCGGGAGCACCGCCCGCCCTGCCCGGCCCGCTCGCCAAACGCGACCGCGCCCTCGGCGGCGCCCCCGCCGGGGACCGCGCCGCGCCCGGCCCGGTCGACGTGCGGATCAGCGGGTTCTGGCGGTGGAGGAACGTGCTCGTGCCGCCGAACGCGTTCGTCGTCCACACCCGGCGCGGACGGGCCGAGCCGCTGCACATCGGGCTCGGGGTGTCGTTCCGGTTCAACCCGTCCACCGACTCGTTCCTCGTGGTGCCGGGCGCCACGCAGACGATCCTGATCAACGCGTACTGCATCTGCCGGGAACTGCAGGGCGTGCTCGTCCAGGGCTACGTCCAGTGGATCGTCCAGGATTTCGGCATCGCGTACCGCAAACTCGACTTCAGCGACGCCGACGACCCGATGCGGCTGGTCAACCTGCAGCTCAGGGAGCAGGCGGAGGCCGCGATCAAGGACAAGGTCTCGACCATGGGGGTGCAGGACGTCCTCAGCGACAAGCAGCCCATCATCGAGGAGCTGACGGCCCGGCTGCGCGCGGTGGCCGAGGGGCAGGACGACGGCGAGCAGGGGCTCGGGCTGCGGATCGTCACCGTGCAGATCAAGGAGGCCGTGGTCAGCTCGTCGCGGCTCTGGGAGAACCTGCAGAAGCCGTACCGGGCCCATCAGGGGCAGATCGCCCGGCTGGCGGAGCTGGAGGCCGAGGAGGTCGTCGCGCAGCGCGAGATGGCGGCCGCGCGGATCAAGGAGTCGCAGCGGCTGGAGCACGAGCGGGAGCTGGCGGAGCTGCGCGCCCGCAACGAGTCGCAGCTGTTCGACACCGAGGCGGCCGAGAAGCTGCGCCGCACCAAACGCGAGCACGACGACACCCGCGAGGTCGCCGAGCTGGAGACCGAGACGACGCGGCACACCCTGCGGATGGAGCGCGAGCGGCACGAGGAGGAGGCCGAGACGGGGCGGCTGCGCATCGAGCGCGACCACGAGCTCGCCCGGCTCCGCACCGAGGGCGAGCTGGCGCTCGCCGAGTCCCGCGCCCGGTCCCGGCACGAGCAGGCGCTGCTGGACCTGGAGCGGGAGGGCGCCCGCGCCGCGATCGAGAACGACCGGACGCCCGCGGCCGTGCAGTCCCGGCTCATCGCATCGCTGCCGGAGATCATGGCCAAGCTGCCCAAGCCGGACGAGCTGCGCACCGTCACCGTCAACGGCGCCGACCAGACGAGCGTCGCCGGGTTGATCACCCAGCTGACCGCCGTGGTGGGCGCTCTGCGCGCCTCCACCGAAGACTGACCGGAACGCCCTGGGTCACCGGGTGGGCGGGAAGGTGACGGGGAGGGCGGTCAGGGCCCGGTGGAAGGGGCCCGGCCGCCACTCCAGGTCCTCCGCGGGGAGCGCGAGGTCCAGGTCGGGGAGCCGGTCGAGGAGCGTCTCGATGGCCACCGACGCGATCAGCCGGGCGTGGCTCTTGGCCGGGCACGTGTGCGGCCCGCCGGTGAAGGACAGATGCGCGCGGTTGCCCTTGCGGTCGGCCATCGACCGGGACGGGTCGGTGTTCGCCGCGGCGTAGCCGACCAGGACGGGCTGGTGGGCGGGCAGCCGGTACCCGTGGAAGTCGATGTCGTGGCGGGGGAAGGTCGTCCCGTAGGCGACCATCGGCGGGTCCGTCCACAGGATCTCGTCGAGGGCGTCCTCGACGGGCAGGCTGCCGCCGGACAGGTCGCCGCCGAACCTGTCGTCCGACAGCAGGAGCAGGATCCCGTTGGCGATGAGGTTCTGCTCCGGCTCGGTGCCGGCGCCGACCAGCAGCGTGATCTGGTGGGTCATCTCGAGGTCGTCGAGGCCGGCGGGATGCCGCATCATCCAGGACGTCACGTCCGCGCCCGGCTTCTGCCGCTTGTGCGCCACCAGCTCCAAGGTGGCCTCGCCGAGCAGCGCGTTGCCCTCCTCGGCGCCGACGGTGTCGAAGATCGCGCTCATGCCCCGCACGAGCTTGTCGCCGATGTCGCGGGGGCAGCCGAACATCCCGTTGAACACCAGCAGCGGCAGCGTCCGGGCGTACTGGCCGATGAGGTCGGCCTTGCCGTCGGCGGCGAACATGTCGATGAGGCCGTCCGCGGCGGCCGCGACCTGCTCGCGCAGCGACGCCGGGTCGACCCGGTCCAGGCTGTCGACGATCACCGAGCGGAGGCGGGCGTGGACGGCGCCGTTGGTGAACAGCGCGTTGGGCCGGGTCATCATCATCGGCAGCACCGGGCACTCGGGGCCGACATCCTCCTCCCACACCTCGCTGCAGCGCGGGAACCGGTCGGGGTCGCGCAGGATCTCCAGCGCCGCGTCGTACCCGAGGACGAGCGTCGCCGGGACGCCCGGGGCCAGCTCGACGGGCGCGAGGTCGCCGTGGGCGCGCATCTGCTCGTAGACACGCCGCGGGTCCTTGGCGAACTCCGCCCCGTAGATCGCGAAGCGGGCCGGTCCGGTGGTGGTCGTGTCGTCGGTCACGGTGTCTCCGTGTCGAGGGTGAGGAGGTGGTCGACGAGCGAGATCAGCGCTTCGGTGGACGACCTGCGGTCGCGGGCGTCGCAGGTGATCAGCGGTGTGGTGTCGGCGAGGTCGAGGGCCTCGCGGACCTCGGACTCGGGGAAGACCGGCGACGCGTCGAAGTGGTTGACGGCCACCGCGTACGGCAGGCCCTGCCGCTCCACGAGGTCCATGATCTCGAACGACTGCTTGAGTCGGGCGGTGTCGACGAGGACCAGCGCGCCGAGGGCGCCGCGCGCGAGGTCGTCCCACAGCCGGGTGAAGCGCTGCTGGCCCGGCGCGCCGAACAGGTACAGGACGAGGTCGTCGCTGAGCGTCAGGCGGCCGAAGTCCATGGCGACCGTGGTGGTCGTCTTGTCCTTGATGCCGGCGAGGTCGTCGACCATCGCGCCCGCCTGCGTCATCCGCTCCTCGGTGCGCAGCGGGCGGATCTCCGACAGCGTCCCGACATAGGTGGTCTTGCCGACCGCGAAATGCCCCACGATGAGGATCTTGACGGCCGTCCGCACGCTGTCGCGCAGGTAGGGCGTGTCAGAGGCGAGCGCGGAGTCCATCGAGCACCTCCTGAAGGAGCCGGACCTTCGACTGCTGGGCCGCGGGCGCGCCGGCCCGGGTGGTGAGGTGCCCGCCGTCGACCAGGTCGGACAGCAGGACCTTGATGACCCCGACGGGCAGGGCGAGATGCCCCGCGATCTCCACGACCGACAGCGCGCCGCCGCGGCACAGCTCGACGATGCGGAGCTTCTCCGGGGACAGCCCGGTGCTCGAAAGCGGTTGCCGGGGGGTCTGGGGGGTCGTCCCCCCAGAATGAAGCGGCAGGTCGCCGGTGGCGATCACGAGGGTGACGAGGTCGAACACGTTGCGGGTCGGGTGGGCCCGGCCGCCGGTGACGACGTGCGGGCGGACCAGCGCCCGCTCGTTCCTGCGCGGGGTCATGCGGGACGGCCCGCGCCGGGACGCGGCGGGCTGGTCATCTCCTTGCCCAGCCGCTGCACCAGTTCCTGCAGCCGGAACGACACGGTCTCCATGTCCACGTGCTGCGTCGCCGACACCGCCAGGTACGCGCCGGGGCCGGCGGCGACGAGGAACACGTACCCGTCGTCGAACTCGTTGACCGTCTGCCGCCACGTCGTGCCCGGGTCGCCGCAGAACTCGGCGGTGCTGCGGGCGAGCGACTGCAGCCCCGACATGCCGGCGGCCTGCCGTTCCGCGTCGTCCCTGCTGATCCGCTCGGAGTGCGCCATGAGCAGCCCGTCGGCCGACAGCAGGATCGCGTAGCGCGTCTCCGGCATGCGCAGCGCGTCGTCCAGCATCCAGCCGAGCCGGTTCGTCCCGTCGTCCATCGCGCCGTTCCACCCCTCGTTCATGGCCGCAGGTCCTTGCTCTCGATGGCGGGCCCGCCGATGCCGGTTCCCTCGCCGCCGGCGCGGCCGGAGCGCGTCCCGCGCTGCCAGGCGCCGAGGCCCGCGGCGGTCTCCCTGGCGGGCCTGGCCGGTGGCGGGCCGCCGGTCTCCGCCGCGTCCTGCTCGCCGTCCGTCCCGTCGGGCCGTTCGGCGACCGCGACGCGGCTGCGCTTGGGCAGGCCGCCCGCCGTGGACGGCCCGTCCTCGGCGCCGGTGTCCGCGGCCGGGCGGGACGAGGTCACCGGTTCGGGCGGCCGGGCGTCCGGGACGGTGGTGAGCAGCGTGCTCGGCACGAACACCACGGCGCGCACGCCGCCGTAGGGGGAGCGGCTGTCGACCGACACCCGGAACCCGTAGCGGGCGGCGAGCACGCCCGCCACCGCGAACCCGACCTGCGGCGGGTCGCCGAGCCGGTGGATGTCCACCGACGCCTCGCCCGACAGCAGGTCGGACGCGCGCTGCAGTTCGTCGGCGTCCATCGCGACGCCCGCGTCGTCGATCGTGATGGCGACGCCGTTGTGCGTGGACCGGAAGTTGACCTCGACGGAGGTGTCGGGCCGGGAGTGCCGCGCGGCGTTGTCGAGCAGTTCGGCCAGCGTCAGCACGACGGGCTCCACGGCCCGGCTCGTCACCGCGCTGTTCACCGTCCCCTCCAGGTTGACGCGCAGGTAGTCGCGGATCCGGGACGTCGCGCCGCGGACCACGTCGCTCATCGAGGACGCCGAGCGCTGCTGCCCCGGCCATGACCCGCACAGCACGGCGGTGGCCTGGGTGCGCCGTCCGAGCTGGGCGTTCATGTGGTCGATGCGGAGCAGGCCCTCCAGGACGTCCGGGTCGTCGTGGCGTTCCTGCATGGTCGAGATGGCGAGCTGCTGCTCGTTGGCCAGGCTCTGCACGGCGCGCATCATCGCCCGCAGCGTCGACTTCGCGGACCGGTCGGACCGCTCGCGGACGCGGGCGGCGGACCCGGCGAACAGGTCCATCACGGTCTGCAGCGACTGCCCGTAGGCGGGGGCCTCCCGGGCCAGGTCGTGCAGCGGCCCGGCGACGTGCACGCCCGGGTTGCCCAGTGACTCCATGAGCTCCGGCAGCCGGACGTCGGCCAGGTGCCGCAGCTCCTTCTCCCGCAGGTCCAGACCACGGGCCAGCACGGAGTTCTGCTCGCGAAGTTCGGCGGCCGCCTGCCGCTGGCGTACCAGCAGGACCGCGGCGGCGATGCCCGCGCCCGCCACGATGACGAACGCCGCCGCCAAGAGGAATTGCTCCATCAGATCCTCGGTGCACACGAATCGGGCGAGGCGGACCGGAGCGGACCGCCTCATGGCCGGGTGGGGTGGGTTCCGGACGGCGCAGATACGCCGCGGTTTCGGCACCGTAGGACGGGTGCGCACGGGGGCGCTTGTGCTCGCGCGCAGAGATCTTGCCGCCAGGCGCATCACGTGATCACGCGCCGTCTGAAACGCGTCACTTTCCGCTGGATTCGCCTGATTCTGCGGCGGTGATCGTACTACGCTCACCTGCGGTGATCAGGTGCCGCGGCCGCCGGCCGGCCACGGCACGCGGACCGACCGGCGGAAGGGCCTGCGGTGGACGACTTCCTCGGCGGGTCGGTCCGGCAGAGCAGCGCCGCCTACCGCCTCGTCCTCTACCGCTCGGACCGGACCGACTACGTCCGCACGGCGGGCGACGCGCGCCGCGACCCCGACGACGCCTACCGCTTCCTGCTGCCGCTGCACGGCGAGATGCTCGTGCTCCGCGACTGCGGGCAGGCACGGCTCCGGCCGGGGACGGGCGGCCTGCTGTCGCCGGCGGCGCCGCTGCGGGTCGTCCAGCACCGCCCCGCCCGCGCGCTCGTCATGACGATCCCGGCCCACGAGGTGGACGGCCGGCTGCGCCCCGCCTCGCCGCTCGCCACGGGCCTCGACCTGTCCGCCGGCCTCGGCCGCGTCGTCGCCGACATGGTCAGGGCCGTCGGAGCCGAGACCCTCAGCGAACCGCAGTTCGACGCCGCCTGCGACCGGATCACCGAGCTGCTGTGCATCGTCGTCGCGGGCGAGGACCGGCCGCCCGCCCCCGGCCACCTCGCCGAGGTGGAGGCCGTCGTGCGCCGCTACGTCCGCGCGCACGTCACGGACCCCGGCCTCACCGGCGCCGGGATGGCGCAGGACCTCGGCTGGTCGCTGCGGCAGATCCAGCTCGCCCTCCAGCGGGCCGGGACCACCCCCCGCGAGCTGATCCGCGAGGAGCGGCTCCGCCTCGTCCGCGACCGCCTCCGCAACCCCCTCTACCGGAACGTCACCATCACCGACCTCGCCCACGCCACCGGCTTCTCCTCGGCCAGCGCCCTCAGCCACGCCTTCCGCCAACGCTTCGGCGTAACCCCCCGCGACCTACGCCAAAACAACACCCCCCGCTAACGCACGTTTGTGCCACACGACATGGACGGCGACTCGCCCGGAGCGTTCACTCGTACCGTGGACGCACCCCTTGACTCCGCACCGGTCGCCCCCGCGCCGCGCCGCGCCCTCACGACCTGGTCGGGGCTGAACTGCTCGGTTCTCTTCTGCGACATCGCCGGCTTCGGCGACCCGTCCCGCGACGACGAGGACCGGCGGGTCGTCCGCGAGGTCACCTACCGCATCCTGCTGTCCGCGCTGGACGCCTTGGGCGTCCCACCCTCGGACACCTACCGCGAGGACCGCGGCGACGGCGCCCTGGTCATCCTCTCGCCCGCCGTCCCGACCGCGTCCCTCGTCGACCCCCTCGCCGGACACTTGGCCGTCGCGCTCCGCCTGCACAACCACCGCGCGAGCGCCGCCGTCCGCGTCCAGCTCCGCGTCGCCCTGCACGTCGGCCCGATCACTCCCGACGCCGAAGGCCTGAACGGGCAGGCCATCATCCAGACGGCCCGCCTCATGGAGGCTCCGGCCCTCAAGACCGCCCTCGCCGAGACGGGCGCCGACCTGGGCCTCATCGTCTCGCCGTTCGTGTACGAGGCCTTCGTGGCCCATCTGCACGGCCCGCTGGACCCGGGTTCCTTCGAAAAGGTGACCGTCCAGGTCAAGGAAACGACGACCGAAGCCTGGATGTACCTGACGGGCGCGAAGCCCCGGTCCTCTCCCGCGCCCGCGCCGGCCTCACCCGACCCCGACGGCTCCACCGTCTTCAGCGGCAACGTCCAGGTAAGAGGCGACCTGGTCCTCGGCAACAAAATCATCAACGAACGCTGACGCCCCGTTCCCCCACCGCTCTTCGACCCCGCGGGCCAGCCGCGCCCACTTCTGGGGAGAACGCGAAACCGCGAGATTCCGGGCCGCCGTGAACCGGAACAGCCATGCCAGCGCGTCCGGCGAAAGCTCGTATTCCGATTCCTCCTGATAGGCGTTCAGGAACACGTTCGTCAGGTCCCACCGCGGATTCGCCGGCCGTGCATAAGCCAGGTGAAGGGCCGCCAGCGTGACGTCATACCATTGGACGTCCCAGTGCGCCCGGTCCCAGTCGACGATCTCGATGACCATGCCGTCCTTGACGAGGAGGTTCTCGGTCCGTAGATCGTGGTGGGCGAGCCCTTCCGGCCCGAGATCCACACTTGCCCTCTCGTCCCGTAACCGGGTCAAGGCGGAATCGACGGCCTTGATGTGCCGGGGAGACCGTTCCCGGGAGTGCATGTCCTCAAGCAGTGTTCCGATGTGCTGAAGAACGTCGAACAGTCCCCAGTCGTAGACCTGCAGGCCGTGTACGGGAGGGCGCAGCATGTTGGGATCGATGGCCTTCGACGTCCGGTGGACGAGCGCCAGTTTCCGTGCGGCGTCCGCGACGAGCGCCGCCGATGACCAGTCGGGGCACTGGTCGTGCTCCGTGTAGGAGCGGACGAACCAGCGGTTGGACGGTCCGGTCACCCAGTTGCGTCCGCGCCATCTCAACCTGGGGGCGATGGGAGATCGCACCACCGGTCCGGCCTCGGTCCGTTCCAGGGCGCGCATGATGGCGAACTGCCGGTGGAAGGGGAGCCTCCCGCGCTCCTTGCACACCTTCGAGGCCACGTACTTTCGGTCGTCGTACCGATACGTGTAGTGCAGGCTGTAGTGCCGCCGCGGCGGACTCAGGAACTCGGGTCTCCAGTGGCCGTAATGCCATCTGAGAATCTCACGGCAAGTGAGAAAACGGTCAATCGGATCGAGCAAGGCACGTCCTCGGTGATTGAACCCGTGCCTCGCTTAGGCCCGGAGAGCAATTTCACCACACCGGACACAGGGATAGGTGCAGAACCAAAGACCCCGGGAGTTCAAGGATTTCCCAGAAGCTTCTCAAGTTCCCGGTCGATTGCGTCGGCCTCACCGCGGGCGGCTTCGGCGGCGGAGGGCTCGGCCGCCGTATCGCAGATGTGCGCCAGCAGCCGGAGCGCCTTGATCTCTTCGTGCTGCACACCGATCTGTGCGGCCAGGAGGCGCGCGTCCCGCACCCGGATCAGCGCGTCGGAGGCGCGATCGAGCCGCAGCAGGATCTCGCCGAGATTGCGCAGCGTGACGACCTTGCCGTAGTGGTGGCCGACGTCGTCCTCCAGGATCAATGCCCGTTCCGCCGTCCGCAGCGCCTTCTCGGCCAGCCCCGTCTGCAGGTACACCTTGCTGAGCAGGTCGAGGGAGCCGGCTATGCCGCGCTTGTCGTCGATCGTGTGGCACAGCCGGAGCGAACCCTTCGCCGCTTGCCGTGCCCGGCCGAGTCGGCCGGCGTTCAGCTCGATCAGGCCGAGCGCGTTCAGGACGTTCGCCTCGCCGTGCCGATCCCCGATCAGGCGGCGGATCGCGAGCGAGCGGTTCGCGTCCTCTCTCGCCCTCGTGTACATGCCCATGCGCCGGTAGCAGCGGCTCAGGCTGTCGAGCGCCTCCGCCTCGCCATGCCGGTCGCGCAGTTCCTGGAGGATGTCGAGCGCCTCCAGCCCGGCCTCCACGGCCTTCTCGTGCCAGCCGAGACGCCGCCTGATCGTGGAGAGGTACACGAGGGCATGACCCTCCCCCTGCCGGTCGGTGATCTTGCGGCGGATGATGAGCGCCTCTTCCGCGTGCGCCCGTGCCTGGCAGTGCCGGCCGATCCGCATGTACAGGTAGCCGAGGAACGCGAGCGTCTCGCCCTCGCCATGGCGGTCCCCGATCTCGCGGCGGATCTTCAGGGCCTGCTCGGTGGACGCCTGTGACTCGCTGATCCGCCCCCACCCGTAGTAGATCCGGGCCATGATGTCGAGCGTCTCGGCCTCGCCCCTCAGGTCCTCGATCTCCCTGCGGATCTCCAGGGCGTCGGCGGCGCATTCATAGGCCATGCCGTACTCGCTGAGCCCCTGGTAGCCGCGGGCCAGGGTGTCCAGCGTCGTCGCCTCGGCGTGCCGGTCGCTGATCTCGCGGCGGATCGCGAGCGCCTCCTTGCCCAGTTCGAGGGCCATCCGGTAGTCGCTGAGCTGAAGATACGTCCGGGCCATGTTGTCCAGGACGGCCGCCTCGCCGTAGCGGTCCTCGAGCCGGGTGGCGAGCTGGAGGGCGCACGCCGCCTCCAGGAGCGCCTCCTGCGTCCGGCCGAGCTCGCGGTAGAGGACCGAGATGTGGTGATGCATGAAGAAGCGAGCGAGCGGGTTGGATCCCCGGTGCGTCGCCTCCAGCCCGAGCCTGTGGACCTCCAGGTTCTCGTGCCAGTACCGGCGCAGCTCGAAGAAGTCGTAGACGGCGTCGGCCAGTTCCCAGGTCAGCTGGTCCCAGTCGAGGCGGGCGACCTGCCGGGTGAGCTCGGTCAGGTTCTGTTGCTCGGCGGCGAACCATTCGAGGTGGCGTGCCCGCTCGGCGGGGTCGGGGTTGACGGGCGGCGCGGTCAGTTCCTGCCGGATCGTCCGGCGGTACCTGTCGAGGAACCGTCCCGCCTGCTGGGCGGTGGTGAGGTACCACGTCGCGAACCGCTGGATCGCCGCGGTCCGGACGACGGGCGAGTCCTCCTTCAGCGCCCGCCCGTGCGCGTACTCGCGGAGCAGTTCGTGAAGGTGGAAGCGGCCGCGTCCCATCGCCTGGACGAGGCCGGCGGTCTCCAGCCGGTCGAGCAGCCGCCGTGCCGCCTCCGGTGTCGTTCCCAGGAGCGCCCCTACCGCCTCCGGTGCGACGTTCGGCCCCTCCACCAGCCCGAGCAGCCGGAAGGCGCGCCGCGTCTCCGGGACGAGGCCCCGATACGACAGGTCGAAGGCCGCGCCGACGGCCTCGCCCGGGTCCTCGCCGAGGGCGAGCTTCGACAGCCGGTCGCCCTCCGCGAGCGCGGCGACCGTGTCGGCGACCGTCCGATGGGGGCTGGTGGCGAGGTTCGCGGCGGCGACGCGCAGGGCCAGCGGGAGCCGCGCGCACATCTGGACGAGTTCCGCGGTGGCGTTCGGCTCGGCGCGCGTGCGTTCGGCTCCCGCGACCTCGCTGACCAGGTCGAGTGCCTCGGCCGCGCGCAGAAGATCGAGCGGTATGGCCCGCGCGCCGTACCGCGCCACGAGCGCGGTGAGCTTCCGTCGTCCGGTCACGACGACGACGCATGATGACGTGCCTGGCAGCAGCGGGTAGACCTGCTGCGGGTCGGCGGCGTCGTCCAGGACGATCAGGACGCGCTTGTTGGCGAGCCGCGAGCGGTAGAGGGCCGCGAGCTCGTCCTCGTCGACGGGCAGCCGGCTGGCCGGAACCCGCAGCGTCCGCAGTGCCTGGCCGAGCGCCTCCCGGGGCGACAGAGCGCCGCGCTTGGAGTAGCCGCGCAGATCGATGAAAAGCTGCCCGTCGGGGAAGCGCTCCGACATCAGGTGCGCCCAGTGCACCGCGAGTGCCGTCTTGCCGATTCCGGGCATACCGGTGAGCGCGATGATCACCGGAGCGGAGCCGCCGGCCTCGACGAGGGAGTTGAGCTGGGAGAGGACGTCCAGGCGTCCGGTGAACCCCGGGATGTCCAGGGGAAGCTGACGCGGGGGCTCGTCGGCCTCCGGCGGTGCCGCGGCCATGTGAACGATCTTGTTGCCGGAGACCGAGTCGCCCCCGATGTTCGCCCCGCCCAGATAGGTCGTCATGCCGGGCCCTCCGCGGTTAGACCGACCTGGGCTCACCGTAACCCGCGCCGTTCCCGCGGACTGCGGACAAGTGCACACTCAGCCTGTGCGGCTATACGGGTGGGAGGTGGGGGAGGGTGACGGTCAGGTGGAGGCCGCCGGAGTCGCGGGGGACGGCGGTGACGGTGCCGTTGTGGGCGCGGACGATGGACTGGACGATCGACAGGCCGAGGCCCGCGCCCTTCGCGGTGACGATGCGGTCGGCGTCGAGGCGGCGGAAGGGTTCGAAGAGGGCGGGGACCTCGTAGGGCGGGACGGCGGGGCCGGAGTTGGCGACCTCCAGGACGGCCTGGTCGTCCTGTGTCCGGCACGAGATCGTGACCCAGCCGGATTCGGTGTTGTGGCGCAGGCCGTTCTCCAGGAGGTTCTGGACGACGCGTTCGAGGAGGAGGGCGTCGCCGGTCGTGACGGCCTCGGCCGTGTCGGTCTCGATGGTGACGCCGGCGTCCTTCGCCTCCCGGGCGGTCTGGGACGTCACGTGGGCGACGACGTCGGCGAGGTCGACGGGGGCGCGGGTGGTGATCTCGTTCTCGGAGCGGGCGAGCAGGAGCAGGCCGGTGATGAGGCGTTCGTGGCGGGTGTTGATCTGCAGGAGGGTCTCGCCGAGCTGCCGGACGTCCGGGGACGCCGACGCGCGGTGCATCGCCACCTCGACCAGGGCGCGGCCCAGGGTGAGGGGGGTGCGCAGCTCGTGGGAGGCGTTGGCGACGAAGCGGCGCTGGCCGTCGAAGGACCGGTCGAGGCGCTCGACCATCGCGTCGAAGGTGTCGGCGAGTTCCTTGACCTCGTCGGGGGGGCCGCGGAGCGCGATGCGCTCGTGCAGGCCGCGGTCGGCGGCGGGGGAGGCGGCGATGCGGCGGGCGGTGTCGGTGACGCGGTGCAAGGGGGTGAGGACCCGGCCCGCGATGAGCCACCCGAAGCCCGCCGCGGCCCCGCCGACGACCAGGAGCGCGATCGACCCCTGGGTGACCAGGGAGGTGGTGGCCGCGTCGTGCAGTTCGTCGCGCTCCTTCTCGAAGAGGCGCCGGGTCTCGGCCATGAGCCGGCCGTTGTCGTCCGGGAGCGCGGGCGATTCGGCGGGGCCGGGGCCGGTGTGGGTGGCGAGGAACTTCGTGTTGCCGCCGCGGGACAGCTGCTGGCCGAACAGGACGTAGGTGACGCCGAGGAGCAGCAGGCCCGCGACGAAGAACAGGACGCCGTAGGTGAGGGTCAGCCGGGTGCGGAGCGACATCCTCATGGGATCCGGTACCCCGCTCCCTTGACGGTCTCCACGACGGGCGGGTCGTCGAGCTTGCGGCGCAGCTTGAGGACGGTGAGCCGGACGGCCCCGGTGAACGGGTCGGCGTGCTCGTCCCACACCTTCTCGAGGAGCTGCTCGGACGAGACGACGGCGCCGTCGGCGCGGAGCAGTTCGGCGAGGACCGCGAACTCCTTCTTCGCTAGGGGGACGTAGCGTCCGTCCCGGAACACCTCGCGGCGTGCGGGGTCGAGGGTGATGCCGGCGCGGTGCAGCGTCGGCGGGGCGGCGGGGCGGCAGCGGCGGCCGAGGGCGAGGACGCGGGCGGCCAGTTCGGGGAACGCGAACGGTTTGGTGAGGTAGTCGTCGGCGCCGAGCCCGAGGCCGCCGACGCGGTCGGTGATCTCGGCGGCGGCGGTGAGCATCAGGACGCGCGCCGTGGCCTCGCCCTGGGCGATCTCCCGGCAGACGTCGTCGCCGTGGACGAGGGGAAGGTCGCGGTCCAGGACGACGACGTCGTAGTCGTTGACGCCGACGCGTTCCAGGGCGGCCGCCCCGTCGTGGGCGAGATCGACGGCGTGGGCCTCGTCCCGCAGCCATTCGGCGATCGCGCCGGCGAGCAGCCGTTCGTCCTCCACCACCAGCACCCGCATGATGCTCCCTCCACCTGCCTCGACCGGTGAAAGTGTGCCCGGCGGGGTGTTTCGTTTCCGTTAGTGAACCGGCCGGCCGTGCAGGGCCCGGGGCGCGGAAACGCGGGGGAAACGTCCGGCGGGGTTGCATCGCTGTCCGTCCGGCCGGAACCGCTCCGGCCGCGGAGACGAGGGGACGACACGATGCGACTGCGGATCCTTGCGGTGGTGCCGCTGGCCCTGGCCCTGACCCTGTCCGGCTGCGGCTCGGACGAGGAGGACGGCTCGGGCGTGGCGTCGGCGGGCGGCGCGAAGCAGGGCGGCGCGGCGGGGGACGGCGACAAGCCGAGCCCGGAGGAGATGGGCGTGAAGTTCGCCCAGTGCATGCGCGAGCACGGCGTGGACATGGAGGACCCGAAGCCCGGCCAGGGCGTCCGGTTCAAGGTCAAGGGCGACAAGGCCGTCGTGGACAAGGCCATGGAGGCGTGCCGGCAGTACAGCCCGCAGGCGAACCGCACCGGCGCGCCGGATCCGAGGCAGCAGGAGCGGGCCCGCGAGTTCGCCGAGTGCATGCGCCGGAACGGGGTGGAGAAGTTCCCCGACCCCGATCCGAACCAGCCCGGCATCCGGATCAACAAGAACGAGGTCGGCGATGACCCGGACCTGGAGAAGGCGCAGCAGGAATGCGAGAAGGTCCTGCAGGGCGGCGGGAAGTGATGGGCGGTGCCACCGCGGAACGGGCGCCGGCGAAGGAGCACGAGCATCCGCCGCGCCGCCGCCTCCCGCGCCTGAAGGTCGCCCTGGCCGTCGGCGCCCTGGTCGCGGTCGGCGGCGTGGCGACGGCCGCGGCGCTCGGCGGCGGCGGTGACTCCGGCGGCGGGACGGCGGCGGGCCTGCCGCCGGCCACCGCGAAGGTGACGAGGCAGACGCTCAAGGACACCCTGACCGAGGACGGGCGGCTCGGCTACGGCCCGGCGCACACGGTGACGAGCCAGGCGAAGGGGACGCTGACGAAGCTTCCCGAGAGCGGCGACGAGATCACCCGGGGCCATGAGCTGTACGAGGTGGACGGCGACCCGGTCGTGCTGATGTACGGGTCGAAGCCGTCCTACCGGCCTCTGGCGATCGGCGCCGAGGGATCCGACGTGAAGCGGTTCGAGGCGAACCTCGCCAAGCTCGGTTACGGCGGCTTCACCGTGGACGGCGAGTACACCGCGGACACCGCCGACGCGGTCATGCAATGGCAGGACGACATCGGCGTGGCCGAGACCGGGATCGTGGAACTCGGACGGGTCGCGTTCGCGTCCGGGCCCGTCAGGGTGGACGGCGTCCACGCGAACGCGGGCGAGCCGGCGGCGCCCGGCAAGAAGATCCTCGACTGCACCGGCACCGCCAAGGCCGTGACCGTGGAACTGGACACCGCCGACCAGCGGATGGCCGAGGAGGGCGCCGAGGTCGAGGTGACCCTGCCGGAGAACGAGACCGTCACGGCGAAGATCGACGAGGTCACGACGGTGATCGAGCCGGGGGAGCAGGGCCAGGACCCGTCGACGAAGGTGGAGGTGACCATCTGGCTCGACTCCGGCGAGGCGAAGAAGGCCGCCGCCGAGTACGCGCTGGCGTCCGTCGACGTCGCGTTCACCGCCGGGGAGCGCGAGAACGTCCTGACGGTGCCGGTCGCCGCGCTCGTCGCGCTGCGGGAGGGCGGCTTCGGCGTGGAGGTCGTCAAGGGCGCCGCCTCGTCGTACGTCCCCGTCGAGACCGGCCTGTTCGCGGACGGCAGGGTGGAGGTCTCCGGGCCGGGGATCGCCGAGGGCACGGTCGTGGGGGTGCCGAAATGATCAGTCTGCGGGACGTGACGAAGCTCTACCCCGGCGGCGTCCGGGCCCTCGACGGAGTCTCGCTGCACATCGGCGCGGGAGAACTCGTCGCGATCGCCGGGCCGTCCGGCTCCGGCAAGTCGACCATGCTCAACGTCCTCGGCACGCTGGACCGCCCGACCTCGGGCAGCGTCCACATCGACGGGCACGACGTGGGACGGCTGGCCGACAACCGGCTGTCGGCGCTGCGGGCGAGCCGCATCGGCTTCGTCTTCCAGCATTTCCATCTGGCCGCGGGCACCCCGGCGCTCGACGACGTGGCGGACGGCCTCCTGTACTCGGGGCTGCGCCCGGCGGTGCGGCGCCGGCGGGCCGCGGCGGCGCTGGAGCGGGTCGGCCTCGGCCACCGGATGGACCATCTGCCGCACGAGCTGTCCGGCGGCGAGCGGCAGCGCGTCGCGATCGCGCGGGCGGTGGCCGGCGAGCCGGCGCTGCTGCTGGCGGACGAGCCGACCGGCGCGCTCGACTCGGCGTCGGGGGACGGGGTGATGGCGCTGCTGCGCGAACTGCACGCCGCCGGCACCACCGTCGTGATCATCACGCACGACCGGGAGATCGCGGCCGGGCTGCCCCGCCGGGTCCGGATGCGCGACGGCCTCGTGGTGGACGACTCCGCCGCCGGCGCCGCGTTCGCCGGGCCGCCCGCCCCGGGGGCGGCGCGATGACGGCCCCGGTGCGGCGCCCCGCGCTGCGGCCTGCGCGGATGTGGCCGGGGGACGTGGTCCGGGTCGGCGCGGTCGGGCTGCGCACCCGTCCGATGCGGGCGTTCCTGTCGGCGCTCGGCATCGCGATCGGGATCGCGGCGATGGTCGCGGTCGTCGGCGTGTCCTCGTCCTCCCGCGCCGACCTCGACCGGGCGCTCGCCGCGCTCGGCACGAACCTGCTGACGGTCTCGCCCGGCAACACGCTCACCGGTGAGGAGGCGCAGCTTCCCCCCGAGTCGGAGGCGATGGTGGCGCGGATCGCCCCGGTGCGGGAGGTGTCGGCGATCGGCCTGCTGGACGAGGCGAAGGTGTACCGGACGAACAAGGTGCCCGAGACCGAGACGAAGGGCATCGCCGCTTACGCCGCCCGCACCGACCTGCGGGCCGCCACGGGCGCCGAACTCGGCAGCGGCGTCTGGCTGAACGCCGCGACCGGCGCGTTCCCGGCGACGGTGCTCGGGGCGACCGCCGCGGAACGGCTCGGCATCGGGCACGCCGCCCCGGACGTGCGGGTGCTCGTCGGCGGCCGGTGGTTCACCGTCATCGGCATCCTCGAACCGGCGCCGCTCGCCCCCGAGCTGGACACCGCGGCGCTGGTCGGCTGGCCGGCGGCGCAGGACCGGCTGGGCTTCGACGGGCATCCGACGACGATCTACACCCGCTCGCACGAGGCGAGCGTCGAGGACGTCCGGGACGTGCTCGGCGCGACCGCGAACCCGCAGGCGCCGAACGAGGTGGAGGTGTCGCGCCCGTCGGACGCGCTGGCGGCGAAGAAGGCCGCCGGTGAGGCGTTCACCGGGCTGCTGCTCGGACTCGGCGCCGTCGCGCTGCTCGTCGGCGGCGTCGGGGTGGCCAACACGATGGTCATCTCGGTGCTGGAGCGCCGTTCGGAGATCGGCCTGCGCCGGTCCCTCGGCGCGACCCGCGGCCAGATCCGCACGCAGTTCCTCGCCGAGTCGCTGCTGCTGTCGGCGCTCGGCGGCGCCGGCGGCGCGCTCATCGGCGCGCTCGTCACCGCCGTCTACGCCCTCTACCAGGGCTGGCCGGTCGTCATCCCGGCGTGGGCGGTGGCGGGCGGTGTGGCCGCGACACTGGTCATCGGCGCGGTGGCCGGCCTCTACCCGGCGGTGCGCGCGTCCCGCCTCAGCCCCACCGAGGCCCTGGCGGCGGCATGACCCCGAGGTGCGCGGCCGCGGCGCCGGCCGTACCCGGTCGGGCGGATCCACCGCCCCGCCCGGCCGGGCCGCTGATCAGGCGAGCAGCTCCCGCAGTTCGTGGACGGCGTCGCGGAGCCGGTCCGCGAACGTCTGCATCGCGTCCGCCACCGGGCGGGGAGTGCTGAGGTAGGCGTTGAAGCGGTCCGGGAGCAGCACATAGGCGACGCCGACGCACTTCTCGCTGGTCGCCCCGAAACCGAAGTACCGGATGTTGACCGACGGCGCCGAGCTGGTGCTCAGGTAGTCGTCCCGCATCGTGACCCAGCCGGGCGAATCGAACAGGGGGAGCGGCCCGGTGACGCCCAGCTCGTCGCCGCGCCGCTTCTGGATCAGCTGCAGCTCCCAGAGGTGCTGCTCGGGGGCCTGGCCGGACTGGCACTCCTTCGCGCGCCTGACGTGCGCGTCGGCGGCGGCGCGGAACGCGTCCCGGCGGGCCACGATGCCGGCGGTGGGATCGTCCATGATCTCCACGAAGCGCAGCACCTCGGGGGTGACGACGCGCATCGCCTCGGTGCGCCCGTGCCGGTACTGCCGGGTCGCGATCGACTCGTAGGTGGCGCCGGTGAGGCCCTTCGCTCGCCTGTGGGCGAGCTGGTAGGCCATCTGGACGAACGCGTCCGGCGACATTCTCAGCCGCTTGATCGCGTCGGTGCCGAAGTCGTCGAACGACACGGTGGCGGTGGCCGTCGCGGCGCCGTACGCGGCGAACGACGACGCGGCGTCCCGGATGTCGCGTCGCAGGTCGTCGTCGAGGACGAACTCGACGGCCTCGACGATCGGGAGGCCCTGCGACACCGCGCCCGACCGCTGGGAGAGCTTCTCGGGGGAGGTGTTCAGCACCGCGTCGACGAAGCTGAGGATCGTCGTGCCGTCCAGGCCGCAGTGCTCGACGTTGATGCCCGCGGTGCCGTCGCCGAAGACGACGAACGACACGGCCTTGTCGAACCAGCGGTTGCCGCTGTCGCCGTGAAGCAGATGGTCGCAGGCGTCGAGGGTGTTCTTGGGGGTGAAGTTCTCCAGGCAGACGCAGAACAGCGCCGTCTCCACGTCGTCGAGCGCCTTCGCGTTGCCGGGGTCGAGTGCGAGGAGGGCCCGGCGGCTCTCGGCCCACTCGGCGCGGGCCTTGGTGGTGAGGTGGCCGGTGGACGGCTCCGCCGCCGCCTCGGCCTTCATGATCGCTTGCAGCCCGGCCGTCAGCTCGTCCAGCGTGTGGGGGCGCCCCTCCGGGCCGAGAACGTCCATCCGGATCATGTTGCCGCGGAAGAACACCACGATGTGGCGGGCCCGCGACGGCCCCGGCCACTCCTCGGTGTAGGGGGCGCGGACGGTGTCCTGCTCGGCGTCGGGGATGCGCGTCGTGGAGAACAGGAACTTGTTCTGCTCCATCGTCAGCGGCCGGCCGCGCTGCAGGACGGGCGGGACGGCCTCGTCGTCGAGCCGCAGCTTGTAGTCCAGCGCGCCGGCGATGAGCCCGGCGGCGCGTTCGACCTGCCCCTCGTCCGACTCCTTGAAGAGGAAGAAGAAGTTCGCGTTCAACGCGATCCGGTCGCGCCGGCCGAGGTAGCGGTACGGCCAGAAGGTGTCGAGCCAGCTGTGCACGCCCTCGGCCGCGTCGTAGCGTTCGAGCGCCGCGTGCAGCACGCGGCCCGGGCCGTCCGGGCGGGTGAACTCGGCCACCGCGGACTCGGTCCGGGCCCGCTCGTCCTCGGTCAGCAGCGGCCCGCACCACTCCAGGAACCGTTCGCAGGTCGCGTCGAGCGTCGGCAACGGCACCCGCGGCAGACGCTCCTCGTTGCCGAAGGTGCGGGTCGAGAGTTGTTCGCTGGCGTTCATTCGTTCCTCGTGTCGTCAGTGCTCAGTCGCGGGGCTTGGAGATGTGGAGCTGCGCGTAGAACCAGCCGTCGGCCTCCAGGCCGCCCGGGTCGACGCCGATGTCCGCGAGGCGGTCCAGGACCAGCGACTGCTCTTCCGGCGTCGCGAACCGCCGCTGCCTGAACAGGCCGTCGCGGCGGACGGTCTCGTACCCGGCGCCGGCGAGCGTCTCGGCGATCGGGTCGAACGGGAACATGCGCAGGACGAAATGCGCCATCCACGGCCTGCGCCCTTCCTGCGCCTCGATGATCCGGGAAATGGTGCGCTCGGTGACGTATCCGAGACAGCCCGTGGAGATGACCAGGTCCGTATGGGCGAGTTGCGCGCGCTGTTCGTCGGTCGGCTCGGCGTCCTCCAGATCGGCGTGGACGGCGCCGTCCAGGAATCCGGCTTCGAGCGCGTAGGAAAGGGCCTGCTCCGAGGCGTCCAGGCCGAAGAAGCGCAGGTTGTTCGCAGGTTCACCGGAACGGATCAGCTCCCGGTCGCGGGACAGCAGCGCCGCGCGTGTGCGCCGGTGGGCGTCACGGCCGCTGTAGCGATCGTACAGCTCGTCCATGGTGGCGCCGTATTTCACCAGGGCCGCGTTGATGCCGTAGGAGCAGCCGATGTCCAGAACGGCCGGGGACGGCGCCCGGCGCGCCTCCCGGTATTCGGCGATGAGCCGGCGGAAGTGCGGTTTGGCCAGTTCCGGGATGTTGTAGTCGAGTTCGCGGAGCGTGCTGAAGTAGGCGCGGGGGTCGGGCCGCGTGTAGATGTGGTCGAGCGAGATCTTGCCCGTCGTGTCGACGCGCACGGAGAGCCTCCCTAGTGAACACTTTCCATTCTCGGCGGCCGGCACGGGTGACGGCCCCGGGGACGGGCCGGATGGAGAATGTTCAGTCCAGCAGCCGGTCGACCCGGACGGCGCGTCCCTCCGCCGCCAGGTGCTCGGGCAGGACGCGGCCGAAGAGCTGCTTCGTGCGCGCGACGCTGCCGACGACCCCCGGGCGCTCGCTGTAGGCGAAGATCGCCGTGTGCCGCGCCGTGTCGCCGCCGACGGCGCCCACCCGGTGCAGCGAGTAGCGTCCCTTGAAAAGCTGCAGGTCGCCGGGGCGCAGCGTCAGCCGGCGGACGAGGTCCCCGCCGTGCCCGGTCAGCACCCGGCGGACGTCGTCGAAGTTCTCCGCCTCCGCCGACCGGATGTTCGGGCAGTACTCGAAGGCGCCCCCGTCCTCAGCCTCCCGGGTCAGCAGGCTCACGGTGAACTCGTTGGTATCGAAATGCCAGGGGTGCTCCATCCCGGGGTTGACGACGTTGAGGCACAGCCCCGACAGCGGGTCGGCGAGCTCGTGCACGCGCGGCAGCCCGAAGCAGGCCGCCACGAACCGCTGGAAGAGCCCGCTCGAATAGAGCCGGTGGATGATGAAGCCGGCGGGGATGTGGTCGCGGGCGACGAACGCGTTGCCCCGCTCGATCGTGATGCGGCCCGGATGATCTTCCGGCAATGGCGTGCCGACGTCGATGTTGTAGGCGTTGACCGTTTCGACGTCGAAATGGGCGCGCGGTGCGATCGTCGCGCATTCCGCGCTCAGTTCGTCCTGCAATGACGGGCGGATGAAGTCGGGCAGTACACAGCACCCCGATTCCGCCAGTGCGGCGCGGGTGCGGGAAACGACGGAGTCCCATCCGGCGCCGTCCGGCTCGGTCAGCGGATAGCGCCTCGTATCGATCACCCGGCCGAGAGCCTCCGCTGCGCCCATGAAGATCCTTCCAGTCCGGCGAACCCCAGATGGGTTTAGCACAATCCCTCCGGCAATTCAGGCCCAACCTTTCTGGCCCGGTTTGTCAGATAGCGATAAGCCGGGCCCGTGACCTGTGCCTTCGAACGTTCCCGGGCTCGCGCGCCCGCCGTGTCCGGTGTGGCCCATCTCACCCGCCTCCGCGGCCCGGGGGTGACGCCCGGCCGGACTTTCCGCGAACCTTTCCGCACACGGCGGCGTCACCGTCTGTGAGGCATGATCGACGAAGCAGGGGAGACCGGATGGACTGGCGGCTGGCGGACTTCACCGAGGACCGCGAACTCGGCCGGGGCGCCCAGGGACGCGTCGTCCTCGCTCGCCACGCCACGGCCGGCACCCCGGTCGCGATCAAGTACCTCGCCGGCGCCGACGCGGGGGCCGTCGCCGGGCTGCGGGCCGAGGCGCAGATGCTCGGCCGGCTGACCAGCCCGTACGTGGCGCGCCTCTACCGGTTCGTGGAGAGCGACCACGGCGCCGCGATCGTGATGGAGGCGATCAACGGGGCATCGCTGAAGGACGTGCTGCGCGAACACGGGTCCCTCGCACCGGAGGCGGCGCTGCTCGTCCTGAAGGGCTCGCTGCTGGGGCTCGCGGCGGCCCACGCCGTCGGCGTCGTCCACCGCGACTACAAGCCCGCGAACGTCGTGGTGCGGGCCGACGGGCTCAGCAAGCTCGTCGACTTCGGCGTCGCCGTCCTGGCCGGGCACGGCTCGTCCGCCGGGACGCCGGTCTACATGGCGCCGGAGCAGTGGCGCGGCGAACCGTCCGCCCCCGCCACCGACGTGTACGCCGCGACCTGCGTGTTCGTCGAATGCGTGACCGGGCGGCGGCCGTTCGCCGCGGCGGAGCGGGCCGCGCTGATGAACCAGCACCTCACGGCGCCGGTCGACACCCGCGACGTGCCCGAGCCGCTGCGCCCCCTCGTCCTGCGCGGGATGGCGAAGGACCCGGCGGAGCGGCCCCCCGGCGCGGCGGCGTTCGTGGCGGAGCTGGAGTCCGCCGCGGCCGCCGCCTACGGGACCGACTGGGAGCAGCGCGGCGTCCGCGCGCTGGCGGCCGCCGCGGTCGCCCTGGCCGCGCTGTTCCCGCTCGGCGCGCTCGCGGTCGCCCCGGCCGCGTCCGCCACCGCGGGCACCGCCGCCACGGCCGGCGCGACGGGCGCGGCCGGGGCGGGCGGAGGCACGACGGCCGGTACCACGGGGGCCGCCGTGAGCAAGGGCTTCCTCGCCACGGCGGCCGGCAAGGGCACGATGGCCGCCGCCGGCGCGGCCGTGGTCGCCGCGACGGCGGGCGGCACGGTCTACGCGGTGAAGGACAGCACGGAGCCGCCGCCCCGGCCCGTCGCGGTCGTGACCCTGGCCGCCGACAACCGGACGATCGCCGGCCGGACGACGATCCAGATCCAGAACGCGCGGTACCCGAAGGTCAGCGGCCTGGACGACCCGGCCCTGGAGCGCCGGATCAACGCCGAGCTGCGCGGCCCGCTCGACCGGCTCATCGCGATGGCGGGGGGAGGCGACAGCGCGCTGCCCTGCCAGGGCAGGCCGGTGAAGATCGGCACCGAGACGACGCTCGGGGTCCGCGGCCCCCGCCTGGTGTCCGTCCGCTACTTCCAGATCTCCGACTGGTGCCTGCAGGCGGACGGGTCGCCCGGCGGCGAGGTCGTCACCGTCGACCTGCGCACCGGCCGCAGGCTCACCGCCGCCGACGTGTTCCGTCCCGGCACGCTGACGGCCGCGGGCGTGCGGCGGCTCCAGTCGCTCGTCCGGCAGCGCTCGGAAGGCGAACGCCGTTGGGCGGACTGCAGCTCGGACGGACGGTTCAAGGTCTCCGACTTCTTCCCCAGGAAGCCGTCCTCCGCCCCGGGCAGGGAGACCGACCCGCCCTTCCTGAGCCCGTTCTTCACCGCCGGCGAGTTCCAGATCGCCTTCCTCGCCGGCGGCAGTGACGGCTGCGGCAACCTGAGCTTCGCCGGCTCCTACGCGAGCGTCCGCGACCTGCTGAAGCCCGAGTTCACCGCGATGCTGCCCGCCGCCCCGTCGCCCCGTCGCACGTGACACAAGGCTCACATGGCGCGGCCCAGGGCGGGTAGGGCGCTCTTCCAGAGGTGTGAGCCGGGTTTCGACGGAGAGCGGACGGGTGTAGGGCGGCGAGTCGATGCTGAGAGAGCTGGTGGCGGCCAGCCACATGATGTCCATGGAGCAGCTGCCGGGCGCCGTCGCCCGGCACGCCGCCGAGTCCGGCATGGACGACGCGGTGATCTACGTCGCGGACCTGCAGCAGACGGTTCTGCGGCTCCTGACCGGGCGCGGGAACGACGCCGGGCGGGACCCCGGCCACGAGGCCGCGGAGCTCAAGATCGAGGGCACGCTGGCCGGGCGGGCGTTCCAGACCGTGGAACCCGTCACGGGCCAGACGTTCGACGACGGGACCTGCCAGCGGTGGGTGCCGGTCCTCGACGGCGCCGAGCGGATCGGGGTGATCCGGGTCACCGTCCGCCGGGACGACGAGCGGGCCGAGGAAGACGCCGAGTTCCTGGCCGGGCTGGTCGCGCTCATCATCGTCAGCAAGGGGCCGTACAGCGACTCCTTCTCCCGGCTGGTGCGGACCCGGCCGATGACGGTGTCGGCGGAGATGCAGTGGCGGCTCATGCCGCCGATGACGTTCGCGAACGACCAGGTGGTGGTCGGGGCGGCCCTGGAGCCGGCCTACCGGCTGGGCGGCGACGCCTTCGACTACGCGCTGGCGGCCGACACCGCCTTCCTCGCCGTCTTCGACGCCATGGGGCACGACACGGCCGCGGGGCTGACGTCCAACCTCGCCGTCGCCGCCTGCCGCAACAGCCGCCTCCAGGGCGCGGACCTCATCGAGACGGGCCGGGCGATCGAGGACGTGCTGGCCGAACAGGACGGCGGGCGGTTCGTGACGGCCGCCCTGGCGGACCTCGACATCCGGACGGGGATCCTGTCGTGGGCCCTGTACGGGCATCCCCCGCCGGTCGTCCTCCGGCGGGGACGCTGGGTGACTACCCTGGAGTGCCGGCCGGGCACCCCGCTCGGCACCGGCCTCGGCATCGTCCCCAAGCTGTGCGACCTGCAACTCGAACCGGGTGACCGGGTCCTGTTCTACACCGACGGCATCGTGGAGGCACGCGACCCGGACAAGCAGGAGTTCGGCCTCCGCCGCTTCGTCGACTTCATCATCAAGCAGGAGGCCAACGGCCTGCCCGTCCCCGAGACGCTGCGGCGGCTCATCCACAAGATCCTGGAGCACCACGCGGGCCGGCTGGACGACGACGCCACCGTCCTGCTCCTCGAATGGCACGGCCCGCCCGAAGTCCCCAAGGACGCCTCGGAACCGATGCGCCAGACCTGAGCCGCGGCCTACCCGGGCCGCAGGGCGTCCATCAGCATCGGGAACGCCTCGTGCAGGTCGCGCTCCCAGTACGGCCAGTCGTGCTGCCCGTCGAAGAAGCGGGCGCTGACGGGGACGCCGAGGTCCCGGAGCCTACCGACGAACGCGTGCGCGTGTTCGCTCGCGGCCGCCTCGACCGGGTCGGTGAACGGAAGCCCGCCGAGCGACCCGGCCCTGCCGTTGCCGCTGGCCACCCACAGCCGGACGCCGCGCAGCCGCCCCGCGAGGTCGGTGGGGTTGTGCGCGCGCCAGATCGCGGCCTGGTCGTCGGGGTCGCCCCAGACGCGCCGCCAGTCGGTGCCGGGGCACGCCAGCGCCGGCCCCCAGCCCGTCGAGTTCCGGCCCGGCTCGTGGCCGTGGAGGGTGTGCAGGTATCCGCTGAACGCGGCCGCGGCCTCGAACATGCCGGGAAATCGGGCCGCGTACAGCATGGCGCCGAGACCGCCCATGGAATTACCGGCGATCACCCGCCGCTTTCCGGCGTGGTAGTCGCGTTCGAGAATCCGCCGGAGTTCGGTCATGTGGAATGTCTCCCATTGCGGGGAGCCGCCGTTCCCGTAGTTCCACCAGTCGGAATAGTTGCCGCAGCGTCCGCCGTTCGGCATGACGACGATGACGCCGCTGCGGGCGGTGAGTTCGGCGACGTCGGTGTCGCGCGTCCAGGCCTCGTAGCCGTCGACTCCGCCGTGCAGCAGCCACAGCGTGGGCCAGGTGCGGCGGGCGTTCTCCGACCACCCGCGCGGCAGGAGGAGCCGGACCTTCTCGCGGCGGTCCATGGCGGGTGAGTCGATGGTCAGGTCCAGGGTGCGGGCCGCGACGGGCGTTTCGGCGACGACCTCGGCGCCGGTGCCCGCCACCGCGCTGGAGCGTTCCATCAGGGCGGGCCGGACGAGTGGGACGAGCAGGACGAAGGCCGCCGGCAATGCGGCGAGGGTGGTGCGGCGAAACAATGGGGGGGCCTTCCGGAAACACCGGCGGGGATGTGCCGGCCTTGACAGGGGGAGCGCCGTCGTGCGGCTGATATGCAGATTCCCGCGGCGGCACTTATTCAAAGGCCATTGATAATAGATATAAAATGCATTCGGGCCGGATACGGGAGAGCGCCGGGCGCCCCTGCGGGTGCCCGGCGCTCCGGCGCTCCGGTGAACTCAGCCGTGCGGCATGGGCTCGGCGGCGGGACCGTTCACGTAGCGGACGGCCCGCCGCACCAGCCAGCTTCCGGACGCGAACAGGATCAGAGCCACGCCGAGCAGCGGCAGGATGAGCAGGACGATCTGCAGTCCGGACGTGACGAGTGCGAGCGGGTCCGCACCGTTCGCCGCGGCGGACGCGAGCTCGCGGATCATCCACCAGTCCTTCGCCACCAGCTTCGGGATCTGGCTGATGATCAGGCCGAGCTGGAACAGCAGCAGCGGGATGACCGTCAGCACCCACACCGAGACGAAGATCTGCGGCCAGCGCTTGAGGTCCTGGAGCCTCGGGTCGGCCGGACGACGCAGCAGGGTCCGGCGCAGGATCGGCCCGATGTACTTGAACAGGTCGGGGATGCCGATCAGGTCCGACATGATGTAGTACCCGTCGAACCGGAGCGTCGGCAGCAGCTGCTGGATCATCTCGAAGTTGACGAACAGCACGGCGACGAGCAGCGGATCGAACCCCGTCCACAGGTACAGCAGGATGAGCCCGGCCACGAAGATGGCGTTGAAGTAGACGCCGGCCAGGTCGGTGCGGAGGCGTCCGGCGCGGCCGAGCCGGTACGACTCGGTGATGTCGGTGTAGAACGCGGGCCAGACGAGGTAGATGCCGCAGCCCATGACTCCTGGGCGGACCCCGCCGTAGCGGCAGGCGGCGGCGTGTCCCACCTCGTGGAAGGCGCAGGACAGCATCCCCAGCCCCATGATCAGCAGAATGCTGACCGGGACGAGCAGGGTCTGCTGGAGCGCGTCCGCGAGCGACCGGGAGGTCAGCAGCCAGACCTCGCCGACGATGACGGCCGTGACCGCGACCGCGACGATGATCGGCCGGAACAGCCAGCTGAACAGCCCGGCGAGGAACCAGGTGACCGACTCGGGGAACACCGCGACCTTGAACTTCAGCCCGAGGAACGGGTCGGCCTTGACCAGCCGCGGCGGCGTGCCGTCGCTGTAGGTGGTGACGCCGAGCGGCGCGAGCTTGCGGTCGACCAGGTAGACGAGCTGTTCGGCGGTCAGCCGGGCTCCCGCCTGCTCGCTGACCGACGCGGCCACCGTGTCGAGCGCGGCGGGCGTGTCCCGTGTGCCGGCCAGGTCCCGGTGCTCGTGCAGTGCCTTCGCGACAAGGAACAGCAGGGGCGGCAGCCTGACGATCTGGCGGTTGGGCAGGCACACGAGCTGGGGCGGCTCCCGGTAGCCCGAGTTCTTGAACTCGCCGACGAATTCGGTGCCGTCGGTGAGGGCGGGAAGAGTGAGGGAAACCTGAGCGTCCACTCCGTCGGTGGCCTGGTTCGCGGGGGGGCCGCTCATGAGTCGTGGTCGACCGTGACCGGGAAGCACACGGCCGTCGTGCGCTCGGGTTCGGCGAGCAGGCCGGTGCCGAGCACACCGGTCGTCCCGGCCGAGTGGGTGTACTGACAGGCGTACACCGCTTCGGTGTGACCTCCCTGGCCGACGGCCGACAGCAGCAGCCGCCCGGGCAGCAGTTGGCCCGACAGCCGGTCGAGGTCCGCATAGGTGAGGTTCTGAGGGTTCGTCTGGCCCATCGGTTCGCCTTCGCATTGTCCCGGAAAGAGGGGGAAGGGCTGGCGGGTACACCAGCCCTTCCGTGCGGGCATGCGCCCGCGGATCATGCTCGATCGGTCAGTGGGCCACCGTGGCGCCACTGCAGACGACGCTCGTGGTGTTCGGGCCGCCGAGCAGCAGCTGGCCGAGGCCGGCGCCGTTGTTGACAACGTTGCTCGCGCAGTTCGGCACGACGACGGTGCCGCCGTTGCCGTGGCCACCGCCGGCGAGCAGGGTGGACAGGACGGCGCGCTCCGGCAGGATCTCGCCGGTCAGCTTGTCGAGCTCGGTGTAGCTGTAGGACTTCATGTGGTTCCTTTTCTCCCTTGTCACGCCCGGATCGCACATGGATTCCGGATGTCCCTCCCGCCCCCCGGTCGGAAGCGGGTAGCTCTACGTATAGCAGATGTCACGGACGGTGGCCAAGCGTGCTTCCACCTGCGCTTCCGTCCCCTGTGTGTGCGTTTCCGAGGCCCCTGCCGGGCAGGAGGTCCGGGCCCGGCAGGCCGGGGAATCCGCAGCTCCGGCGCGTGATCGGAGCCCCCGGAATGGGCGGGGCGCGAGCGGCCCCAGGGCCCCTGCGCGCACACGCGCACGACCTCATGGATTTGCTTGGAGATTGACGCGTCTTGGCGGTGCCGACCGTGCTTTTACGGTTCGGAAGGTCCGGACGGGTATGCGAGCCGACATGGAATTCGGATACACGCTGCTCTGCGAGCAGACACCGCCAAAGCAGCTCGTCGCCGACCTCGTGGAGGCCGAGGAGGCGGGCTTCGGCTACTCGGTCATCTCCGACCACTACTTCCCATGGCTGGAGGACCAGGGCCACTCCGCCTACGCCTGGTCGGTGCTGGGCGCCCTCGCCCAGGCCACCCACCGCATCCCGCTGATGACGCAGGTGACCTGCCCGATCATGCGCTACCACCCGGCCGTGGTGGCGCAGAAGGCCGCCACGGTGGGCGTCCTGTCGGACGGGCGGTTCACGCTCGGGCTCGGCTCCGGCGAGAACCTGAACGAGCACGTCGTCGGACGCGGCTGGCCGTCGGTGGACGTCCGGCACGAGATGTTCGAGGAGGCCGTCGAGATCATCCGGGCGCTGCTCGGCGGCGACCACGTCAACTACCGGGGCCGGCACTTCAGCGTCGACTCCGCGAAGGTGTACGACCTGCCGGACCAGCCCGTCCGGATCGGGATGGCCGCCTACGGGCCGCGCGCCGGACGGCTGGCGGCCCGGCACGCCGACCTGCTGATCTCCGACCAGCCCGTCGGCGACGTCGTCGACCTGTTCCGGAACGAGGGCGGCGCCGGCAAACCCGTCTACGGGCAGATCCCCGTCTCCTACGGCGCCGACTACGACGAGTGCAGGGAGCGGGCGCACCGCATCTGGAGGTTCTCGACGCCGGCGTGGAAGGTGATGGCCGAACTCCCGGGCCCGGTGAACTTCGAGGCCGCGACGCAGACCGTCCGGCCCGAGGACGTCGCCGAGTCCGTCCCGTGCGGCGACGACGTGGACGACTACGTCCAGGCCGTCCAGAAGTTCGCGGACGCCGGCTTCACCCACATCGCGCTCTGCCAGTCGGGGCCCGAGCACCAGAAGGACTTCCGCACCTGGGCGGAGTCCGACCTCCTCCCGGCCCTCCGGGAACGCTTCGGATGATCAGCGATTCGCGTGGGAGCGGACCTTTCATCCAATAAGGTTGCGTAAATCCCGCTCCCACGCACCAGGAGTCACATCCGATGCCGGCAACCGACCCCCTGGAACCCGACGATCCGTCCAGCGTCGGCCCGTACCGGCTGTCGGGGCGGCTCGGCATGGGCGGTCAGGGGGTCGTCTACCTCGGGCACGGCGCCGACGGCGTGCCGGTCGCCGTCAAGGTGCTCCGCGCGGAGGTGGCCGCCGACAACCGCGTCCGCGAGCGGTTCACCAAGGAGATCGCCGCCGCCCGCCGCGTCGACCCGTTCTGCATCGCGCAGGTCCTCGACGCGTCCCTGGACGACCGGCGCCCCTACATCGTCACCGAGTACATCGAGGGGCCCTCGCTCCAGCAGGCCGGGCCGCGGGACGGATCCGCGCTGCAGCGCCTCGCCGTGGCGACCGCGACCGCCCTCGCCGCCATCCACGAGGCCGGCGTCGTCCACCGCGACTTCAAGCCGTCGAACGTCCTGCTCGGCCCGGACGGCCCGCGCGTCATCGACTTCGGCATCGCCCGCGACACCGAGTCGCCGCTCACGCTGACCAGCAGCATCATCGGGACGCCCGCGTACATGGCGCCCGAGCAGTTCGCGGCGGAGGCGGTCGGCCCGCCGGCGGACGTGTTCGCGTGGGGCTCGGTCGTCGTCTACGCCGCGACGGGCCGGCCCCCGTTCGGCGCGGACACCTTCCCGGCGATCATGCACCGCGTCCTGCAGGGCGAACCGGACCTCGGCGACCTTCCGGACCCGCTGCGCTCCACCGTCGCCGCGTGCCTGGTCAAGGACCCGGCCCGGCGCCCCACGATGCAGGCGGTGCTCCTGCGCCTCCTCGGCGCGCAGGCCAGGGGTGCCGGCCCGGCCGACGCGCGGACAGTGGTCGACCCACCGCGTCCCACGCCGATGCCGAGCCCGCCGCCGATGCCCGCCGCACCGCAGACGGTCGACGACGCCGGCCGGAAGAAGAAGACCCCCGGCCGCCGTCCCGTCGTGCTGCTGGGCGCGGGAGCGGGCGCGGTGGCGGTGGCCCTGCTCACCAGCGTCGCGGTCTGGGTCCTGTGGCCGGAGGAGTCGGGCGCCGCGGGCAGCAGTGAGCAGGGTGGACGCGTCGGCGCGAACCCGCAGGGACGCACGGGCTCCGGCACGGTGGACGGCCCCGGAGCGGGGTCGAAGCCCGGCGCGTCGGGCAAACCGTCCCCGTCGAGCACGGCGTCCAAGCGGCCCGGCGGCGGGCAGACCGGCTCGCCAGGCACCTCCTCCAGGCCCGGCACCGCCACGGGTGGCGGCGCCGGCGGCGGCACGACCGGCGGCGGCTCGACCGGCGGCACCGGCGGCGCGGAGCCGGGCGGCCCCACCGCCCGGATCGACTACTTCACCGTCGGCTCCGGCGCCGCCTGCGAGGATCCCGAAGGCTACTTCGAGCTCAAATACAAGATCACCGGCAGCGAGAACCCGACGAAGATCAAGTTCAGCATCTACTTCAACGGCCGCCTCGGCAGAGGCCACCCGATCGAGACCGTCGCGGAGCCGTCCTTCGCCAGCGGCGGCCTCCAGGGCGAGACTCCGGGCACCTACACCTACCGCCTAGTCCTGCAGAGCCCGAGCCACCAGGAGATCACCCGCACGGTAAAGGTCTGCTGAAGCCTTCAGGACCAGCGCCGGCAGGGCCCGTCCACAACGGATCTCGGCACCGCACAGCTCGGCCGTCCGCGCCCGAACCTTGGCGGCCCGCGGTCGGCTCGTACGAGGAGGAGCGCACCCGTCCGGCCACGGTGACGCGGGCGGCGGGCGCTCGACTCCCGGAGCTCGGTCAGGGCCGGTCTCCAGGGGCGGAGCGCAGGGCGTCCAGGTGGTGCGCGAGTTCGTCGCGTTCGCGGGTCACCTGCGCGAGTTCGTGCTGGAGTTCGATGATGCGGCGGATGGCGGGCAGGGTCATGCCCTCGTCCATCATGATGACGACCTCTTGGATGCGGCCGATCTCGTGGCGGCTGTAGCGGCGCTGGCCTCCGGTCGAACGCTGCGGGGAGACCACCTGCTGGTGGTCGATGCGGCGCAGGAACGCCTGCTGCACGTTGAGCATGTCGGCGACCTGGCCGACGGTGAACAGGGCGGCGTGCTCGTCGTCGATGGGCAGCTTCACGCGCCCTCCCTCTCTGGCGCATGCGGCCGGGGCTGCGGCCCCGCCGCCGGTGGAACGGCACCTGTGACCCGGGGTACCGCCTCGCCGGGACGGGGCCGCGCTGATCGGCCGCCGCCGGCTGATCCGATCCGTGGCCGCGCGGCGGGCCGGTCAGCTCTTGATCGCCTTGCGTCCGCGGCCGTTCTGCCGGATGGCGATCTTGCGGGGCCTGGCCTTCTCCAGCACGGGGATGCGGACGGCGAGGACGCCGTTGTCGTAGGCGGCCTCGATCGCCTCGGCGTCCAGGTGCTCGGACAGGTAGACCCGGCGGGTGAAGGAGCCCATCACCCGCTCGCGGACGAACGGGCGCTCGTCCTCGGCGATCTCCTCCTCGCGGCGCGCGGTGACCGACAGGACCCCGCGGTCCACGGTGATCTCCACCGAGTCGGGGTCCACCCCGGGCAGATCGAACCGCAGGACGACGTCGTCGGCGCGGCGGATGCCGTCCATCGGCATGCCCGCGCCGCCGTTCCCGCCGCCGGTGACCTGCCGGAACGCCCGGTCGAACTGGCGCTCGAACTCCTGCACGAAGGGGTCGATCGACGTCAGCAGCATCGTGCTTCACCTCCGAAGATGTCCCGGGTCTCCCAGGGACCCGGATACCTGATCGCTGCAGAAGAAACCTACAACTCGAATTATAGGTATCCTGTAGTTCGACTTGTCAAACCCCGGTTCGGCCTCCATGGAGAAGACCGGCGGGTGGTCTCACCCGCCGGTCTTCTCATGCAGCCGCGCGTGCGGCCGGCTCCACGACGATCCGGGCCGCGCGGCGGGCGGACGTCAGGCGGCGCAGTACTGGCCCTCCTTGCCTATCGCCCGGTAGGGGCAGTCGGCGTAGCCGGTCAGCCGCAGCAGCGCCTCGCGGCTGCGCTGGACCTCGCGGTCGATCGCGGACGGCGGCGGGTAGAAGCTGCCCCCGCCCAGCTCGAACGTGTACGAGAAGATGCGGTACTCGCCCCACGTCCAGTCGATGGTCGTGCCGTCGGTGATGTACAGGTCGCTGGACTGCTGCGGGACGAAGCCGTTCGTCCCGGCCAGTTCACGGCCGATCGTGCGGTGGGCGGCCTCGTCGTCCGCGGACATGGACCCGGGGACCGTGTTGTTGTAGGTGTAGCCGAACGGCCACAGCACCAGTTCCGCCTCTGAGTGGATGTCCAGGAACATGCCGAGCTGCTGCTCGCCGCCCACGACCCGGCTCCGCACGAAGTCGGCGATCACCGAGGTTTCGGGCGCGGACTCGGCGCTGGGGCCCCGGTAGGTCTGGCTGGAGCCGTTGCCGGACGAGCCGCCGCAGCAGCCCCACCGGTAGGCGAAGTTGCGGTTCAGGTCCGTGCCCACCGACTGCGTGTTGGGCTGGCGGTTCTTCCGCCACCACCGGCCGGGCGAGGTGTCGCTGGTCATGTCGTAGACCTGGCCGTCCGGGTTGACCATCGGCATGACCCAGATCTCGCGCTCGTTCACCAGGTCGGTGATGCGGGAGCTGGTCCCGTACCCGTCGGTGAGCTGCCCGATGTAGTCGAGCGCCTGCTCGGCGGTGAGCCGCTCGCGCGCGTGGATGTTGGCGATGATGAGCACTTCGGGCTCGTCCTCGTCGGCCGCCACGTTGTCGCTGATCTTCACGCCGACGATGTCGCGGCCCTGGTAGGACCGGCCGGCGACGAACTGGCGGGCGATCTGCGGATGCGCGGCGACGACGGAGTCGACCTCCTGCCGCATCTCGGCGAACGTGTGGTAGGACGTCGCCGCCCTGGTCGGGGCCGGGGCCGGCGACGGCGCGGCCTGCACCGTGAAGCCGAGCCTCCGGATCGCCCGCACCTCGGACGGGATGGCGGTGACCTTGAGTTCGTCCGTCCGGACGTCGTCGATCGCCGCCCCGGTCCGTGCCACCTGGCTGCGCTGCTGGACGGTCGCGGGCCCGGTCACCACGTACTGCCGGGCGGTTTCCGCCGGACCCGGGGCGGAGGCGGCGGAGGAGGCGGCGGGCCCGGCCAGGACCAGGGCGAGCGCCGCCGGGACGGTGAGAAGGGAGCACAGTTTGCGGGAGCTGTTCATACGGGACACCTGCCGTCCGGCTCTGCGCGCCCGGCGTCGCATTGCGGGGTGGCCTCAAGGACGCTCACGGACGCTGGCGGTGCCGTCACGATGAACGGAAACCACCCGCGTGACAATGCCGGCCCTCCCATCCGCCGGAACGTCCCGAAAGGCGCACCCGGCACCCGAAAGACCAGGCCACAGTTCTAAGAGGCCGGTCACCGCACATCGAAATTCAAACCAGATCGGGACCGTTGTGAAATTTCAGTCCCAGATCGATGGCCGCTGTGCGGCCGCGCCCGCTTGGAACGTGTCCGAAGGGGCGGGATTCGGCCGCCCGTATTCGATCCATTCCCCGGGATATCGCCCTGCCCGCCTACCTGACTCTGCAACAGGTTCTCGTGTGCCGTGATGCACTCTCCGGGGCCACGACGATATCTCTGTCCGGGTATTGACCATCCCGTCGCTTTTGCTATTGTTCTCGATAGAACGCGTTCTAGTTGCCGTTCGGAGCGTCGCGTCGATGCGGACACGACGGTTCCCGGCTCCCGTTCCTCGATTCGCGACGCCCCGCCGCCCATTGGCCACGGGCGAGGTGCAGCACGGGTCGAGGATCTCCCACCCCATTCCTTCGGGTGCAGGCGCGACGCCCACCGTTCGAAAAGAGGACTCCCTTGTCCCGCACCACGAAGAAGCTGGCCGCGATCGCATCGACCACCGCCGCGGCCGCCCTCGCCGTCGCCGTGACGGCCACGCCCGCCCTGGCCTGGACGGCCGGTAACTTCACGGCCACCCTCAACGGCAACATGGTCATCGACGCGGGCATCGCCGCCGAGTGCACCGACTCCACGCTGACCGGCACCATCGACGCCGCCGGCAACCTCACCATCACCGACGCCTCGGTCAGCGGCTGCGGCGTCACGGTCACGCCCGAGGGCCTGCCCTGGAGCGGCAGCCTCAACAACGGCGTCGCGAGCATCAACGGTTTCTCGATGAGCGCCATCGGCTGCACCTACGGCGGGAACATCAGCGGTAGCTTCACCGGCACCGACCTCCCGGTCACCGCCACCTTCACCGAGCAGACCGTGGCCAAGACCAGCGGCTGGCTCTGCCCGGGCTCCGCCACCGTCACCGCCACGTACGACTTCAACCCGGCCTGACCCTGGTGACCGGCCGGCTTGACGTCAGCTGAGTCCGGTCCCCACGCCGTGACCCCGGTCTCCACCCCGCCGGGGTCACGGTGCTCGGCCTGGAAATGCTCCCAACGGCCCGTACAGAGTGGGTACCGTTCCGCCCAGGGCGGCGCGCTGTCCGCCTTCGTCAAAGGGCTGCTTGGGGGAGAGTTTGGCGCTGCCGCGCGTCCCGGAAGGGATGTTCCAGTTCACCACCACCGAGCGGGCCGATCTGCATACGGCGGTCATGTACGCGTTCGGGGAGGCGAACGAGCGGCTGGAGACGTCGCTGACTTTCGACCAGGTCCGGGAGCGGTTGCGGCAGGTCGGGTTCTACGCGCCCGTGGACGACGCCGGGCTGACGCGGGCGCTCGGGCAGCTCGCCGCGTGGGAACTCCTCGATGTCGTGCAGAACCACGCCGGCAGTTACGCGACGGCTGAAGAGTACGAGCGGAAGAACCTCCAGTACTCGCTGACGCGGAAGGGCGAGGCGGCGTTCGCGGGCGTTCAGCATGCGCTGGCCGTGCTCACCACGTCCGGTGCGCTGCAGACGGCCGTGCTCGATGCGATCGGTGATCGGCTCGGGGAATTGGGGGAGTTGCTCAAGGACGACGACCCGGGCGTCAACCGGCGGATATTCACGACGCTGCAAGAGCTGGAAGGGCATCTCGACGCGCTGCGCAACAACACCAAGTCCTTCAATGGTGAGCTGCAACGGCTGATGCGGGCGGAGGGCGCCGATCTCACGACGTTCAGCGACGTGAAAGGCGCGACGGTCGCCTACCTGCAGGAGTTCGTCACCAACCTGGACGTGCGCGCCGACGCGATCGGCGCCGCGTTGGACGTGGTGGAGCAGCGCGGCGTGAGCGTCCTGCACAGCCGGGCGTTGGACGGGGCGGAGCTGCCGCCGTTGCAGGGCGCCGACCCGGCGGTCGCGTGGCTGGCCGCGCGCAGGGCCAAGTGGGACGGGCTTCTCCTGTGGTTCCGTCCGAAGGAAGGCACGCCGCGGGTCCGGCAACTGCACGACGTGGCGCGCAGGGCGATCGTGTCGCTGCTCCAGGTGCTCGACCGGATCACCGAGTCGCGGCGACGGTCGTCCAGCGCCGCGTCCGACTTCCGGACCCTCGCCCGATGGTTCGCCAACGCGCCGAGCGAGGACGACGCCCACCGGCTCTGGGGTACGGCGTTCGGGCTGACGTCCGCGCGGCACGCCCACCTCGCCCACGCCGACGCCGAGCCCATCCCCACGGCGGCGCGCTGGGCCGAGACGCCGCCGGTCGAGGTGTCGGCGCTGCTGCGCACCAGCGGGCGCACGGAGCGGATGGGACGGACGGCCAAGGTCCGGGACGTCAAGGCCCTGCGCACCGAACGGCGTGAGCGGGCCCGGCGTGAGCGGGCGGAGCTGGAGGCGGCCTGGCAGCGGCTCGCCACTGACGGGCCGCTGCGGCTGTCCGCGTTCGGACGGCTCGAACACGACACGCTGAGGCGGCTTCTGGACCTGATCGGCCGTGCCCTCGCGGCACGCCCCGACGCGGACGGGCTGAGGCGGGCCCTCACGTCCGACGGGCGCATCGAGGTGCGGCTGTGGCCGCCGCCGGACGGGCGGACGGCGGAACTGCGCACCGCCAAGGGACGCTTCAGGGGCCCCGATTATCTGGTGGACATCCGCTTCCTCGCCGCCGGGCCGACCCGCAAGGTGTCGGGCGCATGAGCAAACTGGCGAACCAGCTCGTCCAGGCGGAGAAAGAGGAACTGTCGCGGGCCGTCCGGCTGCTGCTGCGCCGGCCGTTGATCTCCCTGCACACGGATCCCGACGGCTTCGACCTGGTCCGCCGCCGCCACTCGGCGCTCGCCCCGTGGTTCGACTACTTCTGCGGCTGGCGGCTGTTCGTGGAACCCCGGCTCGGGTACGCCCGGCTGGTCAAGGTGCGGGGCGACGCGGACCCGTCCCGTCCGGCGAGGAGGCGCCGCTCGACGCGGGCGCCGTTCGACCGGCGCCGGTACACGCTGCTGTGCCTGGCCGCCGCCGAGGCGCTCGCCGCACCGGTCACCACGATCGGCATGCTCGCGCAGCGGGTCGTGCAGGCGGCCGCCGCCGACGAGGACATCCCCGCCTTCGACCCCGTCCGGGGCGACGAGCGGGCCGCTTTCGTGGACGCGCTGAAACTGCTGGAGCACCACGGCGCGGTGACGGCCGTCGACGGCGCGACCGACGCATATCTCGACAGTGCCGAAGCCAAGGTCCTGTACCGGGTGGACGCGACGCGGGTCATGCGGCTGCTGTCCGCCCCGGTCGCGCCGTCGCGGCTCCCGGAGACCGGCTGGCCCGACCTGCGGGAGCTGACCGTCGAGCGGCGCTACGGCTCCGACGACTCCACCGAGACGCAGCGGAACCTGTGGGCCAGGCATTCGCTGCTGCGCAAACTCCTGGACGACCCTGTCGTCTACCGTGAAGACCTCAGCGAAGCCGAACTCGCCTACGCGGCGTCGCCGACCGGGCGGCAGATCCTCCGGAGGGCGGCGGGGGAGGCGGGGCTGGAGTTCGAGGAACGCGCCGAGGGCTACCTGCTCGTGGACACCGACGCCCTCGCCACGGATTCCAAGTTCCCCGACGACGGCAGCCACGCGAAGGTGGCGGCCCTGCTGCTCCTCGACCGGCTCATCAAGGACGGGCCGCTTCCGTCGGCGGGGCTCGTGGAGGAGGCGGGGCGGCTCCTGGCGAGCCGTCCGCGCTGGGCCATGGCCTACCAGTCCGACGGCGGCGCCGGACGGCTCGCCGACGACGCCCTCGCCGTCCTGACCGGGTTCGGGCTGGCCAAGACAGAGGACGGCCTTGTCCGGGCGATGCCCGCCGCCCACCGGTACACCGTCAACCGCGAGGAGCCATGACCGTCACCGAACTCGTCCCCGCCGAGGCGCCGGCTCCGCGCTGGCGGCCCACCCGCGCCGGGATCCTCAACGTCTGGCGCTACTACGACGAGGTCTTCGAGTTCCACAAGGGACGGCTGCTGCTGCGCGGCCCCAACGGCAGCGGCAAGTCCAAGGTCCTCGAACTGCTGCTGCCGTATCTGCTGGACGCCAGCCTGAAGCCCAGCCGCCTGTCCACGTTCGGCGGCAGCGAGCGGACCATGCACTGGAACCTCATGGGCGACGGCCACACCGGCAAGACCCGGGTCGGCTACGTGTGGCTGGAGTTCGCCGACGGCCCGCGCCGGTTCACCTGCGGCGCCCGCCTGCAGGCGACGTCCAACACCAAGAACGTCACGGTCGCGTACTTCACGACGGAGCAGCGCATCGGGGTTCCGGGCGGCCTGTCCCTCACGGGCGACGGCGGCCAGCCGCTCACCCGCGCCCATCTGGTCGAGGCGATCGGGCAGGACGGGCAGGTCCACGACTCGGCGGACGCCTACCGCACCACCGTCCGCCGGACCCTCTACGGCGGGCTGACCCAGCAGCGCTACGACTCCCTCCTCACCGCGCTGCGGCAGCTCCGCACGCCCAAGCTCTCCGAGCGTCTCGACCCCGGCCTGCTGTCGGACCTGCTGTCCAGCGCGCTGCCGCCGCTCGGCGAAGGGGAGATCCACGAGATCGCCGAGGGTTTCGAGCGGCTCGACCGGCAGCGCGAGGACCTGCGGCGGCTGGACGGGCACGTCCAGGAGGCCGACCGCCTCGCCGCCCGCCAGCGCACCTACGCGGAGCGCGTCCTGCGCGCCGCCTCGGCACGGGTCGTCTCCGCGAAGAGCACGATGGACCGCCTCACCGCCGAGGCCCGCGCGGGCCGAGAGAACCACGAGCGCGCGAACGCCGAACGCGACGGCGCCACCGCGGCGCTGGAGGACCAGGAACGGCGCGGAGACCTCCTCGGCGCCCGGATCGAAGCGCTCAAGGAGAGCGACGCCTACCAGAAGGGGCGCGAACTCGACCAGCTGAGGGACGACGTCAGGAGGGCCGGGGACGTCGCCGCCCGCGCCGAGCGGGACGCCGGCCGGCACGCCGTGGACGCGGCGCGCAAACGGGCCGCGGCCGACCAGGCCCGCGCGGACGCGTCCAGGCGGCGGGACCTCGCCCACCACGCCGAGCGGGAGGCCGCCCGCGCCGCCGACCGCGCGGGACTGGCCGGCGTCCACCAGGAGGCCGCCCGCGCCGCCGGTCCGCGTGCCGGAGCCGGCGAGCGCGGAGCAGAACCGGCCCACTCCGCACAGACCGGCCATCCCGCACAGAGCGGCCATCCCGCACAGAGCGGCCACCCCGCACAGAGCGGCGATGCGGAGGCGGAGGACGGCATCCGCCGGGCGCGCGAACTGCTGCGGGCGGCGCTGCGCAGCCGTGAACAGCAGATCGCCGCGCTGCGTTCGGCGATCGAGCGGCACCGAACGACCGTCCGGCAGCGGACGGAGGCGGAGGAGGACCGTGACGCGAGCCAAGGCCGTCTCGATGACGCGGCCGGGGAACGCGACGCGGCCGAGGTCTCGTTCGCGCAGGCGCGCGAGGTGCTGGCCGGTGAGCTGGCCTCCTGGGCGCGGCGCTGCGTGCACCTGGCGTCCCTCGACCCGGACGCCCTCGCCCAGGCCGCCGAGGACGAGCGCGAATGCGACGCCGTGGTGGTGGCCGCGCGTGTCGAGGCGACCGAGCGGTTCGCCCGGGCACGGTCCGGCCTCGACAACCGGCGCTCCGCCGTCAGCGACAGCCTGGCCGGCGCCAGGACGCGGCGCGAGGAGCTGGCCCGGCAGCCGGTGATCGAGCCGGAGCATCCGCACACGCGGCCCGCCGGCCGGTCCGGGCGTCCGGGCGCACCGCTCTGGCGCCTCGTCGCGTTCGGGGACGGCGTGGCACCCGGCGTCCAGGCGGGGATCGAGGCCGCGCTCGAAGCGGCCGGGCTGCTCGACGTGTGGGTCATGCCCGACGGCGACCTGCTCCGTGACGCGCACGACGCCTTCGCCCCGGCGCTCCTCGCCCGCCCGCCGTCCGTGGGCGGCAGCCTCAACGACGTCCTCACCCCCGAGCCCGGGGCCCCGGTGGCGGCGGACGTGGTGCGGGCCGTCCTCACCGGTGTCGCGTTCGGTGAGAACGCACTGGACATCGACCACCCCGCCGCGGTCGGGGCGGACGGGTCCTGGCGCCTCGGCGTGGCGACCGGTGCCTGGACGAAACCCGAACCGGCCTTCATCGGCGCGACGGCCCGCGAACGCGCCCGCCTGCGCCGCATCGACGAACTCGACGCCGAGATCGAGGAACTGGCGGGTGAGCTGGCCGCCTGCGACGGCGAACTGGAGACCCTGGAGGCGGACCGGGCCGCGCTGGACGCCGAACTCGCCGGGCGCCCGCCGCACGAACCCGTCGTCGCGGCGGCGCGCGCCGTCCGGGACGCGGAGCGGGACGTGGCCGCACGCGCCGACGACCTGAAGCACACGCAGGCGCGGCTGGCCGAGCGAGAGAAGACCGCGACGAGCGCGCTCCGTGCCCTCACGGCGCTCGGCGCCGAGCACGGGCTCCCCGTCGACGAGCAGGCCCTCGGCACGTTGGCCGAAGCCGTCGGGGACATGCACGACACCGGCACCGTCTGGCTCGACCATCGCACCAGGCTCCTCACGGCCGAGGCCCGTGCCCGCGCGGAGGAGACGACGGCCGCCGACTACGAACGCACGGCGGCCGAGGCGGGCGAGCGGGCGAGGGACGCGAGGGGCGCGGCCGAGGGACTCGAAGAAAAGCTCAGGACCATCGACGCCGTGATCGGCGCCGAGCACCGGCAGGTCCTGGAAGACCTGCAGAAGGCCAAGGCCGAATCCGAGCAGTGCAGGACCCGGCGGCAGGAGCTGCGTGGCGACCTGCTCGAACTACGGGAACGACTCGGATCCCTTCAGGCGACCATGGCCGCGGCCGAGCGGGCGCGGGACGAGGCCGTCCGGGTGCGCGACCAGGTCGCCGAACGATTCCGGCATCTCGTCAGCGGGCATCTGGCCGCCGACGCCGGGCTCGACATCGCGCTCTCCCCGGACGGCGGCGTACAGGCCACGCTCGAATGTGCGCGTTCGGTCGGGGTGTCCCTGGACAAGACGCCCCACGAGCCGAAGAACGTGCGCGACGCGGAGGCGAGGCTGTCCGAGGCGATGCACCACGCGCGGGACGTCCTCGCCGATCAGGCCGACCTTGAACTCGTCCAGGACGACGACGTCCAGTTGCTCACCGCGACGATGAACGGGGTGCGCGTCGGGGCGGCGGAGTTGAGCGCGGCGCTGCGGGCGGAACGCGACCAGCGGCGCCAGGACATCACCGACAAGGAACGCGACCTGTTCGACCGGACGCTCGCCGGGGACACGCGCAGGCATCTCGCCGACCGCATCCGGCAGGCGACGGAACTCGTCGAGGGGATGAACCGGCGGCTCGAACGCGTCCGGACGGCGTCGCGGGTGGCGGTGCGGCTGGTGTGGCAGGTGGATCCGCAGCAGAGCGCCGGGATACGCGCCGCGCGCGACCTGCTGCTGCGCGACCCCACTCGGCTGAACGAGCAGGACCGGGAGGCCCTCTACCGGTTCTTCCGCGACCGCGTGGAGGAGGCGCGGGCCGCGAACACGGCGGCGAGCTGGGAGGAGCAGCTCATGGAGGTGCTGGACTACACGGCCTGGCACCGCTTCACCGTCCGGCTCGAACGCGGCGACGGGAAGGGCTGGCAGGACCTCACCCGCAAGCTCCACGGCGCGCTGTCGGGAGGTGAGAAGGCCATCGCGCTGCATCTTCCGCTGTTCGCGGCCGTCGCGGCGCACTACCAGACCGACTCCGGCTGCCCCCGGTTCATCCTGCTGGACGAGGTGTTCGTCGGCGTGGACACCGCCAACCGCGGTCAGGTCTTCGACCTGCTCGTGAATCTGGAGCTCGATCTGGTGCTGACGTCCGATCACGAGTGGTGCGACTACCGGGAGCTTGACGGCATCGCCATCCACCAGCTCATCACCGGCGACGGCGACGACGCAGTGACGACCGCGCGGTTCGTCTGGGACGGGCACCGCACCGAAGCCGCGGACACCGAGACTCCGGACGAGGACGTCCTCGTATGACCGTCCCCGATCGCCTCCGTGACGCCGACCTGAAACCGCTGTGGAGCGAACTGCACCGGCGCTTCTCCACGGGCGCCCAGGTCAGCCGCGTCACGGTCAAGGGCCTGGACGGCGGCCAGCGCGCCGCCCTGGCCGACCTGCTCGGGATGGACCGTTACCCGCCGCCCACGGTCTCCCTCCCCGTGGCGAGCCTTGACGCCGTCCTCCTGGAACTCACCGGCTGCGACGCCAGGACGGTCACCGAGGAGATACGCGGGCCGATCGGCGACCGGGCGCGCGACCGAAGGGAACGGGAGCGCGAACGGGCCGCCCTCTGGGAATGGCTCGCAGGGCATCCCGTCGTGACCGCCGAACCGGCGTTGCTCGGGTGGGTCGCGGACGTCCGCCGCCAGGGGCTCGTCTCGGCGTCGGTCCCGTCCACGCGTGCGCTGCTCGAACGGGCGCTCAAGGTCCTGGCGGCGCTGCCCGCCGACGGCGTCCCGCTCGCCTCCTTCGCCACCGGCGTGCTGGGCGACTCGCATGCGCTGGACGACGGCGGGCGGCTGTCCGGGCTGGTTCTGCGCGCCCGGGCGGTTCTCCAAGGCGCCGAGCCGCCGGGTGATGCGCAGGAGCGCAGGGCGCTGTGGGAACTCGCGGGCGTCGAGTGCGACGCGCTGTCCACGTCCGTGCTGGTCGCGGGCTTGAGGCCGGCGGGACCGAGCGTCCTCGCGCCGGTTCTCCGGATGTGGGCGGGCGCGGGCCAGGCGTCCGCGGTGACCCTCCAGCAGTTGCGCGACTCGCACGATCTCCGTCTGGACGTGCCCGAGGTGTGGGTGACCGAGAACCCCACCGTGCTGGCTCTGGCCGTCCGGCGGTTCGGTGACCGCTGCCCTCCGCTGGTGTGCTCGTCGGGCTGGCCGAACAGCGCCGTCATCCGGCTGCTGCGCACGCTCGGCGGTTCCGGGGCGACGCTCCGGTACCACGGTGACTTCGACGGCGAGGGCCTGCGGATCGCCGCCTATGTCATGGCCAAGACCGGTGCCCGTCCGTGGCGCATGTCGTCCGGCGACTATCTCGCGGCGCTGGACGCGGCGCCGGGGCCGCATCCGCCGCCGGGACGGGTGACAGAGGCTCCTTGGGACGACGGCCTGGCGCAGGCTCTGGTCGCCCGTGACGCCGCGGTCCTGGAGGAGGCAGTGGCCGGTTCGCTTCTCGCCGACATGGAACCGACCTCTCCAAGAAGTTAACTGTGTGTCACCGATTGATTGCCCACCGGAACGGATGGGCAGGGACCTTCGCGTTGGTGCTCCGAGGCGCGCGGAGGCGATGCTCCCATGAGCGAAATCTCACTGCCCACGACGGTCGTCCGGCCCGGTGACAAGCGGTATCCGGCGCTCAGCCGGGGGTTCAACCAGCGGTGGATCGCCGAGCCGGAGTACGTGCGGCTGGTGCGGGCGCCCGAGGAGGTCCGGGCGGCGCTCGCCGAGGCGGTCAACGAGGTCCCGGAGAACCCGCGGCGGACACGGATCACCGTGAAGGCCGGCGGGCACTGCTACGAGGACTTCGTCTGCGGCGAGGACGTGCGGGTGATCCTGGACGTGAGCCCGATGTGCGGGGTGTCGTACGACAGCGGGATGCAGGCGTACTGCGTGGAGGCCGGGGCGACCAACTGGCACGTCTACAGCCACCTGTATCCGGTCAGCGGGAAGACGCTGCCGGGCGGGTCCTGCTATTCGGTGGGGCTCGGCGGGCACATCCCGGCGGGCGGGTTCGGGCTCCTGTCCCGGCAGCACGGGCTGACCGTCGACTACCTCTACGCCGTGGAGGTGGCGGTCGTGAACGCCGACAAGACGGTCAAGCTCGTCGTGGCCAGACGCGACGACGAGGACGAGCGGCTCCGCGAGCTGCTGTGGGCGCACACCGGGGGCGGCGGCGGGAACTTCGGCGTGGTGACCCGTTTCTGGTTCCGGGGCTTGCCCGAGCCGCCGAGACAGGTGCTGCTGACCGCCCTCGCCTGGGATTGGAAGGACTTCACCAAGGACGAGTTCACCGCGCTCGTGACCGCGTACGGGGAGTACTTCCACGCCCATCAGAACGCGTCCACGGCGGCCGGCAAGCTCTTCGCGCTGCTCAAGCTCAACCACGTCAGCAACGGCCAGATCGGGCTGCTGGCACAGGTGGACGTGGACGACCCTGACGGGCCGCAGGCGATGACCGACTTCATCGAGGCCGTCGATGGCCGGATCGGGCCCACGGCGACGAAGATGAAGTCGGTGATGGGCGAACATTTCGTCCACATGGACATTCCCCGGGTGATGCCGTGGCTGACGGCCACGCAGGCGCTGAACGCCAGCGGTGAGAACCGCTGCGGAAAATACAAGTCCGCTTATCTCAGGAAGCCGTTCACCGAACAGCAGATGAACGCGATGTGGGCCTACCTCGGCAAGGAGAAATACACCGACTACGTGAACAAGCAGGCGCTGATCCAGGTCGACTCCTACGGCAGCGCCATCAACAGCCCCCTGCACCACACGGCGGTGCGGCAGCGCGATTCCGTCCTGAAACTCCAGTACCAGGTCTACTGGACGAGGCAGGACGCCTACGAGGACACGCACATCGCATGGATCCGCGACACCTACAAGGCGACGTTCGCCGAGACCGGCGGCGTGCCCGTGGCCGGGGGCGACGTCACGGACGGCTGCTACATCGGGTATCCGGACACCGACCTGAACGACGAGCGGTGGAACGAGTCCGGCCAGTCCTGGGAGACGCTCTACTACAAGGACGCCTACGCGAAACTGCAGGAGATCAAGCGAAACTGGGACCCGCTGAACGTGTTCCGGCACGCCCAGTCCGTCCGCCCCGGGCAGGCGCTGTGACCGGAACCACGTGACGCAGCGTCACGAACGTCTCGCCTTTATTGCATTCACTGACAATACTTGCGGGTGTGACTGCGGGGACAGTAGTTTCGACGTTCGAGTGGAGCGTCGGGCCCGGGGCGGCCTGAGCCGGCTGGGGAGTCCATGAAGAAGCGTACCGACAGGAAGATCGCCATCGCCGGGACGGCGGCGGCGGCCGTGCTGCTGCCCGCCGTCATGGTCGGCCTCGCGCAGGCCGGCGTCGGCGTGCCGAAGGGGCTGTCGGGTGCCAGTGGCAACTCCGAGCCGGTGCCCTCGTTCGGTCCCGCGACGCAGCCGTCGGCGGCGGCCGCGTCCCCGTCGAAGTCGCCGAAGCCGGCGAAGCTGCCCAACGTGCCGCTCACCGCCAACCCGTTCAGCACGGGCGGCGGCTCGCCCGCTCCCGGCAACCCCGACACCAACGCCGCCAACCGCGGCAAGAAGCCGAAGCTGCCCGCGGGGTCCGCGTCCAGCGGCTACGCCAAGGCCCCCGACGGCGCCACCATCACCGGTGTCAAGAAGCTCAACTCGCGGATCTTCGACGTGACGATCGCGTCCCCGGCGCTCGGCGCCGAGGTGAAGACCCGCGTCATGGTCCCGGCGGGCTGGCAATCCAAGACCACCAAGACGTGGCCTGTCGTGTACGCCTACCACGGCGGCCAGAACAACTTCATGTCCTGGACGAAGGACTCCAACATCGAGCAGATCATCGGCCCGTACAACGCGATGGTCGTCATGCCCGAAGGCGGCTGGAACGGCTCGTACACGAACTGGTACAACGGCGGCAAGGGCGGCATCCCCGAGTGGGAGACCTTCCACATCCGCGAGGTCATCCCGCTGATGGAGCGCAACTTCCACGCCGGGTCGGTGCGCGCCGCGATCGGCCTGTCGTCCGGCGGGCAGGGCGCCATCACCTATGCCGAGCGGAACCCCGGGACGTTCAAGTACGCCGCGTCCTACAGCGGCGCCCTCAACATCACCGCCCCCGGCATGCCGGTCATCCTGACGTCCATGAACCGGGACTCGGGCACCGCGATCTGGGGCGACCCGGTCCTCGCGCGGTCGAACTGGCGCGCCCACGACGCGACCGTCATGGTGTCCAAGCTCAAGGGCACCGGCGTCTACGTCTCGTCCGGCAACGGGAAGCCCGGTCCCTTCGACAAACCCGACACGCCCCCGCACGACGCGGGCCGGATCGGCGAGCAGCTCTCCGGCACGATGACCGAGAACTTCGTCGCCGCCGCCAAGCGGGCGGGCATCCCCGTCACAGCGAACCTGTACGGGCCCGGCATGCACAACTGGAAGTACTGGAAGCGCGAGCTGGAAAGCAGCTGGCCCGCCATCGCGGCCTCCATCGGCGCCCGCAAGTCCTGACGCGGGCCCACCCCGGCCGTCCTGCGGTACGGCTCGACGCACAGGGTGCCCGAACCCCGCACGCGGTAGCGTGACCGGTGATGAAGGGATTCGCTCGGCGGGAGTTCCAGCTCGTGCTGCTCCGCCGGATGGCCGACTACCAGCCCGGCCTCGTCGAGGACGCGATGCGCGAACTGGGCGCGTCCCGCACCGAGATGCGGGAGGCCAACGCCCGCTGGCAGCGCATTCTGCGATCCCGGACGTTCCCGCGCGGGCGGCGCCGCTACGAGGTCGTTCTCGGCCCGCCCGCCGCGGTCGCGCAACGGCGGCTCGGCGATGTCGCCTGCGATGTCGCCCGGTGGCCCCCGCTGCCCCTGTGGCCGGGCCTGGGCTTCGAGATCATGATGGCACCGGACGGGACGGTCATGCATGAATGGCTCGTCCGCGCCGACGGCGTTCCCGCGCCGCGCCTGGAGACCGTCGACGACCTCGTTCCGTGGTCGTGCGTGGTCGGCGACGTCGATGCGTGCTTCGGGACGGTGGCCCACCAGGACGGCGACGTGCCGAGCCGATGGCACGCGACCCTCACCACACCGGACGGCACGTATGCGGCCCACTTCGTCTGGGGCCTCCTGCAGACCGTCGTCAGCATCTGAATCATTGAGATGGGCTTGGCGGTTTCCGACACCGGAGATTGCGCACGCGTTCCTACCGTGAAGGGCATGCGAGCTCCGAGGGGACTGCCATGCCCGAGATGACCGAATTCCCCCCAGGTTTCGCGTCGTGGGTCGAGCTGGCAAGCCCGGACTTGGAGGCGTCCAAGCACTTCTACTGCGAGCTGTTCGGCTGGTACACCTACACGCTGACCGCCGATTCGGTGGGGGAGTACGAGGTCTTCACCCTCGGCGACATCCAGGGCCCCGAGATCGGCGGGATGTACGAGCTCGCCGACAACTCGCAACGCTCGTCCTGGACGATCTACTTCCGCACCGACGACATCCCGGCCACGCTCGACGCCGTCCGCGACGCCGGCGGCCGGGTCCTCGTCGAACCCATGGACATCGCCGACCTCGGCCGGATGGCCCAGTGCTCCGACTCCCAGGGCGCCTACTTCGCCCTGTGGACTGCCTACAACCTCAAAGGCGCCGGCGTCGTCGACGAGCCGTCCGCGATGTGCTGGGTCGAACTGGCCTGTCCCGACATCGACGAGGCCCGCCGCTTCTACGGCCAGGTCTTCGGCTGGAAGTCCGTCGACCGCTCCTACTACGCGCCCACCTACGTCAACTGGAAGGTCGGCAACTGGTCCGTGGCGGGCATGGTCCCCTTGGAGGAGTGGTGGCCGGCCGGCTTCCCGTCGCACTGGACTCCCTACTTCTGGGTCTCCGACTGCGACGCCGTCGCCGCGCGGGCCGCCGACCTCGGGGCACGGATCCACGTCCCGCCGACCGACATCCAGCCCGGCCGGTTCTCCGTCATGACCGACCCGGCCGGCGCCCGCCTGGCCGTCATCACCCCGGCGATCGCCGACATGAAGTCGGTAAAAATGCGCCCCTGACCGACCAAGCCCGCCTCCGGGCGCGTACCTCGACGACCTCGGCGGGCGGGGTCAGGTGTCGGTGGCGTGGAGGCGGCCGAGGAGCAGGAGGACGAGTTCGTCGATGACTTCGTCGAGGGTGGCGTCGACCCAGCCGGCGTCCCAGTCGTGCAGGAGCCCGGTGATGCTGCCGGTGAAGGCCGCGGCGGCGATCCGGTAGTCGCGGTCGGCGATCTCGCCGCGTTCGGCGGCGGCGGCCGCCTCGGCGCAGATGAAGTCGATCCAGCGGGCGCGGCGGGCGAGGCGCTGGCGGTCCATCCGGGGGCTGACGCCGATGATCTCGACGAAGGCGATCCGGATGCGGGCGCGGTCGGCGGTGATGCTCGCGGCGTAGGCGCGGAAGAGGCGGGCCGTGCGTTCGGCCAGGGGGAGGCCCTCGACGCCGGGGAGGGCGGTGACGACGGCCTGCTCCGCCGTGTCGTTGACCTCCAGGTGGAGTTCGGCCAGCAGGTCCTCCAAGGCGCTGAACTCCTCGTAGAACTGCCGGGTGGACAGGCCGGCCGCCTCGCTGAGGGCGGCGACCGTGGTGGCCCGGTAGCCGGGGCCGCGGCCGAACAGCTCCAGGCCGGCGTCCAGGAATCTGCGGCGCCGCTCGGCGCGCCGATCGGCGGCCGACCGGCCGCCGTACCTGCCGGTCGGTGTCGCGCGCCTGCCTGCCACATCGCTCCCTTCGCGCCCGGGACGGCATTTTCCCGCATATGGGCCTTGTGTCGAGCCTCCCGTTGTCCTACCGTCCAGTAACCAAGTCAGAATACGGTCGTTTTCAGACTGGAGACCATCCCCCACAGGAGGTAGTCATGCCCTCCCTCAGTCTCCGAAGACCCGCCGCGCTGCTCGTCTGCGCCCTCCTGGCGGCGGTGACGGCGCTGGCCGGCGGCCTCGCCCCCAGGGCGGAGGCCGTCCAGCTGCGGGACGTGATGGCCGTCGGCAACGGCCAGGGCGGCACCGTCAGCTTCATCGACACCGCCACGTACGAGAACCTCGGCTCGATCAACGTCGTCCCGGACCTGCAGGAGCGCCTGGACGCGATGAACCCGGTCGAGCGCATCGGCTACGAGGTGGTCAACAACATCCAGGGCTACCGCAAGCTCGTCGACGACATGGCCGTGTCACCCGATGGCACGACCCTCTACATCTCGCGGGGCGTGCTCTCGGACGCCGTCGCGTTCGACATCGCGAGCAAGCGGATGCTGTGGCGGCGCAAGATCGAGGGCTTCAAGGCCGACCACGCCGCGCTGTCGCCGGACGGGACGAAGTTCGTCGTCAGCGCCACCACGGCGGGCAAGGCGGAGGTCATCGACACGGCGACCGGGGCACTGGTGACGGCCTTCGCCACCGGCGCCTACCCGCACGCCAACGACTACTCGCCCGACGGGTCGATCCTCTACAACTCCAGCATCGGCATCACCTCGCTGCCCAAGATCCTCAACGGGCTGAAGGGGTCGAGGTCGGTCACCGCGGTGGACGCGAACACGTTCGAGCACCTGCGCACCTACGAGTTCGAGTACGGGATCCGCCCGGCGGTCTTCACGCGCGACAACAAGACGATGTACGCGCAGCTGTCCTACCTGAACGGGTTCGTCGAGTACGACCTGACGGCCGGCGAGATCACGCGGACGGTGGAGATGCCGTTCAGTGACAAGGGCGCCGCGTTGAGCCCGGACGACTACCCGCAGAACTCCGCCCACCACGGCATGGCCATGAACGCCGGCGAGACCAAGCTGTGCGTGGCCGGGACGATCGACGACTACGTCTCCATCGTGTCCAGGCCGGGCCTGACCACGGACGGGACCGTCCACTACGACACCGACGCCCTGCCGTACTGGACGCAGACCAGTCCGAACGGCCACGACTGCTTCGTCTCGCTCGCCGAGAAGAACCAGATCTCGGTGATCGACTACCGGACGGCCGAGGAGGTCGCGCGCATCGACGTCGGCCACTTCCCGCAGCGGGAGCGCGCCGCCAGGCTCACCCCCGAGGCCGTCGGCTCGCTGGACCCGTCCAACGGCTGACCCGCCTCCGCGAACCGGCCATCGCGCGGCCCGCCGGCCACCCACATCCCCGGCGGACCACGCGGTGGCCCTCGTGGTTGAAGGGGCTCCTGCGGCTCAGCCCCTCCCGCGGCTCAGCCCCTCCCGCTCGACCAGGTCCGCGGCCGCCGACCTTTATGGTCTCAGGATTGTTGACAATTTGGGTGACAAGGCGCAGAGTGTGGGGCCATGAGCAACGACGCCCCGTCCAGCCCCCTTCTCGTGATCAGCGCGCATGCCGGTGACTTCGTCTGGCGCGCCGCGGGCGCGATCGCGCTGGCGGCCGAGCGCGGCGACCGCGCGAAGGTGGTGTGCCTGAGCTTCGGTGAGCGCGGCGAGTCCGCCAAGGCGTGGCGCGCGGGCAAGGGGCTGGAGGAGATCAAGGGGATCCGGCGGGCCGAGGCGGAGGCCGCGGCCGCCGAACTCGGCGCGGAGATCGAGTTCCTGGACGCCGGGGACTACCCGCTCATCGAGACGCCGGAGCTGGTGGACCGGCTCGTCCGCGTGTACCGGGAGTTCGAGCCCGCGGTGGTGCTCACCCACACCCTCGCCGACCCCTACAACGGCGACCACCCGGCGGCGGCGCGGATGGCGCTCCAGGCGCGGGTACTGGCGCAGGCCATCGGGTACGACGCGCCCGGCGAGCCGCTCGGCGCCCCGCCGGTGTTCTTCTTCGAACCGCACCAGCCGGAGCAGTGCGAGTTCAAGCCGGACGTGCTGCTCGACATCACCGCGGTGTTCGACCGCAAGCGCAAGGCCATGGAGTGCCTGCCCGCCCAGCAGCACATGTGGGACTACTACACCGACCTCGCCAAGCGGCGGGGCGTGCAGCTGAAGCGCAACGCCGGCCCGAACCTCGGGCTGCCGCACAGCACGATGGCCGAGGCGTACGTCCGGCTGTACCCGCAGACGACGGGGGTCCTGGCGTGAGGACGGTCGTCGTCACGAACCCGCCGCGCCCCGACGCCGCCTCGGTCGACGCGCTCGCCGGGTACGGGGTCGCGACCGTCCACGAGGCCATGGGACGGACGGGCTACCTCGGGCCGTCCATCCGTCCCGTCCACCTGGGCTCGCGCATCGGCGGGACGGCGGTGACCGTCCTGTCGTGGCCCGGCGACAACCTGATGATCCATGTCGCGGTCGAGCAGTGCCGGCCCGGTGACGTGCTGGTGGTGACGACCACGTCGCCGTCCACCGACGGGATGTTCGGCGAACTGTTCGCGACCGCGCTCCAGCACCGGGGCGTGCGCGGCCTGGTCATCAACGCCGGGGTCAGGGACGTCGCGGAACTGCACGCGATGGGCTTCCCGGTGTGGTCGGCCGCCGTCAGCGCCCAGGGCACCGTGAAGGCGACACCGGGGTCGGTGAACGTCCCGGTGACGATCGGCGGTCAGCTCATACGGCCGGGCGACGTGATCCTCGCCGACGACGACGGCGTGCTGCGCGTCCCCCGCGGCGGCGTCCCCGACGCCATCGCGGCCTCCAGGGCGCGGGAGGAGAAGGAGGCCGCGACCAGGGAGGCGTTCCAGCGCGGCGAACTCGGCCTCGACCGCTACGGGCTGCGCGCCCGGCTGCCCGAGATGGGCATCGAGTACGTCGAGTACACCGAGTCGTGAACGCCGGAGTTCGCTGCATGATGATGCGCGGCGGGACGTCGAAGGGCGCCTACTTCCTGGCCGGCGACCTCCCCTCCGACCCGGCCGTGCGCGACGACCTGCTGCTGCGCGTCATGGGCACCCCCGACCCCCGGCAGATCGACGGGATCGGGGGCGCGCACCCGCTCACCAGCAAGGTCGCCGTCGTCTCCCGCTCCGCCGACGCGGCCGCCGACGTCGACTACCTGTTCCTCCAGGTCGGCGTCGAGGAACCGGTCGTGTCCGACCGGCAGAACTGCGGCAACGTGCTGGCCGGCGTCGGGCCGTTCGCCGTCGAGCGCGGGCTGGTCGCGGCGGGGGACGAGCGCACGAGCGTCCGCATCAGAATGGTCAACTCGCGGAGCGTCGCGACCGCGACGTTCCCCACGCCCGGCGGCGTCGTCGACTACGACGGCGGCACCGCCGTCTCCGGTGTGCCCGGCACCGCCGCACCGGTCGTCCTGGACTTCGCGGAGACGGAAGGCTCGTCCTGCGGGGCGCTGCTTCCCACCGGCCGTCTACGCGATGTGATCGACGGCATCGAGGTCACCTGCGTCGACAACGGGATGCCGGTGGTGGTGGCCGCCGCGTCCGACCTCGGTGTCACCGGGTACGAGAGCCTGGACGAACTGGACGCGCTGCGCGACCGCGTCCAGTCGCTGCGGCTCCGGGCCGGGGAGCTGATGGGCCTCGGCGACGTCACGGCCGCCTCGGTGCCCAAGACCACCCTGGTCGCGCCGCCCCGCGCCGGCGGGACGATCTGCACCCGCACGTTCATCCCGCTGCGCGTGCACACCTCGATCGGCGTGCTCGGCGCGGTCAGCGTCGCCACCGCGGTGCTGATCGACGGCGCGGCCGGCCACGACCTCGCCGAGTTCCCGCCGCCGGGCGTCCCGATGAGCATCGAGCACCCCACCGGGCGCCTGGACGTGCGGGTCGAGCTGGACGGCATGACCGTCCGCCGGTCCAGCATCGTCCGGACGGCCCGCAAGCTTTTCGACGGAACCGTCTTCCCCCGGAGCAGACCATGACCATCAAGCACGAGATCGCCCATGTCGGACACGTCGAGCTGCTGACGCCCGAACCCGAGAAGAGCCTGTGGTTCTTCACCCGCGTCATGGGCCTGACCGAGAACGGCGCCGAGGGCGACTCGGTGTACCTGCGGACGTGGGACGACTACGAGCACCACACCCTCAAGCTCACCGCGCACACCACGTCCGGCATCCGGCGGACCGGGCTGCGGGCGTCGAGCCGGGAGGCGCTCGACCGGCGCGTCAGGGCGATCGAGGACGCGGGCCTCGGCATCGGCTGGCGCGACGGCGACCCCGGCATCGGCCCGACGTACGTGTTCCGCGACCCGGACGGCCACGAGCTGGAGATCTACTGGGAGTCGGAGTGGTACCGGGCGCCGCCGGAGCTGGCGCCGTCGCTGAAGAACCAGGCGCAGGCGTACCCGGCGATGGGCGTGTGCGTCCGCCGCCTCGACCACGTCAACTTCCTGGCCGCCGAGGTCGAGCCGAGCACCGACTTCCTGCGGGACGTGCTCGGCGGGCACCCGACCGAGCAGATCCGCCTGGACGACGGCACGATCGCCGGACGCTGGGTCACCTTCACCAACAAGTCCTACGACCTCGTCTACACGCGGGACCGGACGGGCAGCAGCGGCCGCCTGCACCACATCGCGTTCGCGACCGACACCCGCGAGGACATCCTCCGCGCCGCCGACATCTTCCTCGACCACGGCGTCTTCATCGAGACGGGACCGCACAAGCACGCCATCCAGCAGACGTTCTTCCTCTACGTCTACGAGCCGGGCGGCAACCGCGTCGAGCTGTGCAACCCGTCCGCCCGCCTCATCCTGGCGCCGGACTGGAAGACCGTCACCTGGACGGAGGCGGAGCGCGCGAAGGGCCAGGCATGGGGCTTGAAGACCATCGAGTCGTTCCACACCCACGGCACCCCGCCGGTCGGCTAACGGGAGAGGCGGGTCAGGAGGTCGCGGCTGGCGGCGGCCATCGCCGGCGGGACGTCCAGTTCGTCCAGCATCGTCGCGGCGGCCTCCATCTCGGCGGCGCGGCGGACGGCGTGCTTGTACGTCCCGGTGACGAGCCGCTCCACGGTGCCCTCGCCGGCCGCCGTCAGCTCGTCGACGATGTTCTGGCGGAGCCAGTCCTCGCAGCCCGCGGCCCGCGCCGCCTCCAGCGCCTCGACGACCGACCCGGCCAGGCCCTTGAAGAAGACGCTGCGCAGCAGCTTGCGGCCCGCCGCCACCCCGGCCTCGGCGTCCATCACCTCGATGGACGCGCCGAGCGGCGCGAGGACCCGGCGGACGTCCCCGGCGCCGTCGCCGCAGGCCAGCATCGGGGTGCGCAGCCCGCGTCCCGGCACCGGCGCCATGATCGCCACATCGGCGAGGCGGACCCCGGCGGCCTTCGCGACGGCGTCCAGTTCCCGCTTCAACCCCGGGGACGCGGTGTTCAGGTCGGCCCAGACGGCACCGTCGCCGACGGCGTCGAGGCCCGCCTCGAGCGCCGCGACCGCGTCGTGCGCGCTGTTGACGCTCAGCACGAGATCGGCCCCGGCGACGGCCTCGGCCTCGCTTCCGGCCCCGGCCATCCCGTCCGGGGCCGCGACCGCGGGGTCGTATCCGCGCACCACCGCCCCGGCCGCGACGAGATCGCTCCCGATCGCGCCGCCCGCCTCACCGAGCCCCAGAACCGCGATGGTCGGCATACAGTTCTCCTTCTCCACGACGAACGGCGCATCCTCCGCCTGGGCTACCTTAGATCAGCGACAAAATTGGCGACAATCTCGGAGCGGCCGTGAGCGACGTGGTGGCGGGGATCCGCGAGGCGATCCTCAGCGGCGAGTTCGTCCCGAACCAGCGGCTGATCGAAGCCGACCTGTCCGAGCAGTTCGCCGCCAGCCGCGCCAGCGTCCGCGCGGCCCTCCTCGAACTGGCCAACGAGGGGCTGATCGAGCGCATGCAGAACCGCGGCGCCCGCGTCCGCGCGGTGTCGCTCGACGAGGCCGTCGAGATCTCCGAGGTCCGCATGGTCATCGAGGGCCTGTGCGCCGCCAAGGCCGCCGAGCGCGCCACCGCCGGGGACGCCGCGGACCTGCGGGCGGTCGGCGAGGAGATGCGCGCCGCGGTCGCGTCCGGCGACGTCCTCGGCTACTCCCGGCTGAACGAGCGGCTCCACGGCCGCATCCGCGAGATCAGCGGCCAGCGGACGGCCGCCGGCGTCCTGGAACGGCTGCGCGCCCAGAACGTCCGCCACCAGTTCAGGCTCGCCATGCACCCGGGCCGCCCGCAGGTCTCCCTCCCGCAGCACCTGGAGATCATCGAGGCGATCTGCGCCCGCGATCCGGAGGCCGCCGAGCACGCCGCCCGCGCCCATCTGCGCAGCGTCATCGAGACTCTCGCCCAGATCGACCGGGACCGCGCTCACTGAGCACCGGAAAACCCTTCGCCTTCGGGTGGCCCGCGCCGTTACCGTCGCGCATGCCGCAATGGACGATCTTGTCCGGCGGCGGTCGTCATCAAGAGCGAAGGAGGACTCCCGATGACAGCCACATTCCTTGCCCTCGCCAAGGTTCGCAACATCGGGATCATGGCGCACATCGACGCCGGCAAGACGACGACCGCCGAGCGCATCCTGTTCTTCACCGGCGTCTCGCACCGGATCGGCGAAGTCCACGACGGCGCCGCCGCGCTGGACTTCATGAAACAGGAGCGGGACCGGGGCATCACGATCACGTCCGCGGCCACGACCTGCCATTGGACCGTCGACGACGCCGAACACACCGTCAACCTCATCGACACGCCGGGCCACGTCGACTTCACCATCGAGGTCGAACGCTGCCTGCGCGTGCTCGACGGCGCCGTGGCGGTGTTCGACGGCGTCGCCGGCGTCGAGCCGCAGTCGGAGACGGTGTGGCGGCAGGCCGACCGGTACGGCGTGCCGCGCATCTGCTTCGTCAACAAGCTCGACCGGGCCGGGGCCGACTTCCACCGGTGCGTGGACATGATCCGTACACGGCTCGGGGCCGTCCCCCTGGTCATGCAACTGCCCATCGGGTCCGGGGCCGAGTTCACGGGCGTCGTCGACCTCGTCTCCGGGCGGGCGCACGTCTGGCCGGACGGCGGGTACGTGGTCGTCGACGTCCCGGCGGATCTCGCCGAGGACGCCCGGCGGTGGCGCGGCACGCTCATCGAGACGGTCGCCGAGCACGACGAGGAGGTCATGGGCCTGTACCTGGAGGGCGCCGAGCCGTCGCGGGAGCAACTGCACGCGGCGATCCGGCGGCTCACGGTCGCGTCCGCGGTCACCCCCGTGTTCTGCGGCAGCGCGTTCAAGGACAAGGGCGTCCAGCCCCTCCTGGACGCGGTCGTGCGGTACCTGCCGTCGCCGCTGGACGTGGCCGATGTCTCGGACGAGGCACCGCTCTCCGCGCTCGCCTTCAAGATCATGAGCGACCGGTATCTGGGCCGGCTCACCTTCGTCCGGATCTACTCCGGGCGGCTGGTGTCGGGTGCCCCGGTGCTGAACAGCGTCAAGTCGCGCAAGGAGCGCATCGGCAAGATCTACCGCATGCACGCGGACAGCCGCGAGGAGATCGAGTCGGCGGGCGCCGGCGACATCGTCGCGGTCATGGGCCTGAAGCAGACCACGACCGGCGAGACGCTGTGCGACGAGGCGCACCCCGTCGTCCTGGAGTCCATGGACTTCCCGGACCCGGTCATCGAGGTCGCGATCGAGCCGAGGTCCAAGGGCGACAGGGAGAAGCTCGGCGCCGCCATCCAGCGGCTCTCCGAGGAGGACCCGTCCTTCCAGGTCCACGACGAGAACGGGCAGACCGTGATCGGCGGCATGGGCGAACTCCACCTGGAGATCCTCATCGACCGCATGAAGGAGGAGTTCGGCGTCGGCGCCAACGTGGGCCGGCCTCGCGTCGCCTACCGCGAGACCATCCGGCGCCGGGTGGACAAGGTCGACTTCAAGCACCAGAAGCAGACGGGAGGCAAGGGCCAGTACGCGAAGGTGCAGATCTCCCTCGAACCCATCGAGGACGGATACGAGTTCGTCAACCGGGTCACCGGCGGGCGGATCCCGAAGGAGTTCATCCCGTCCGTGGACGCGGGCTGCCAGGAGGCGATGCAGACCGGCGTGCTCGCGGGGCACGAGATGACGGGCGTGCGGGTCACCCTGCTCGACGGCGACTTCCACCCCGTCGACTCGTCCGAGCTCGCCTTCAAGATCGCCGGTTCGATGGCGTTCAAGGAGGCCGTCCGGCGCGCACGCCCGGTGCTGCTCGAACCGGTGATGGCCGTCGAGGTCACCACCCCCGAGGAGTACCTGGGATCGGTCATCGGCGACCTCAACGCCCGCCGCGGCCGGGTCGAGGGCACCGGCGAGCGCGCCGGCGCCCGGGTCGTCCGCGCCCTGGTCCCGCTGTCGGAGATGTTCGGCTACGTCGGGGCGCTGCGCGGCATGACCTCCGGCCGGGGCGTCTTCACGATGCAGTTCGACGCCCACGCCGAAGTCCCGCCCTCGGTCGCCGAAAAGATCATCTCGGCGGGCTGAACCCCGTCCGGCCGGGGCCGTACAGGCAACACCGCCCGTGCGGCCCCGGTCAGCTCCAGATGGTCACGTAGACCGGGGGGCGGAAGCGGGACGGGGGGACGCCGGAACCGGGGGAGCGCATGATGTGCAGCGCCTCGGCGGTGGCGAGGAAGCGGCGGAACGCGCCGGCCAGCGGCGGGCGCCGGTCGGGCGCGAGTGTCGTGGCGTGCCAGCGGATCTCCGCCGGGGTCGCGGGCGTCGCGATGACGCGCAGCTCGCCGCGCTGGACGCGCGGAGCGACCAGGTGCGCGAGGGCCACGGCGAGGCCGTCGCCGTCGGCGGCCGCGGCCCACGCGGCGGTCTGGTTGGGGTAGACGCGGACCCTGTCCTCGGGGACCTTCAGCCGGCGCAGCAGCCGGGACGTCTCGCTGGACGGGTCGGTGCCGGACGGGTCGACCAGCCACAGCGGGCGCGGACCGGCGGCGGTCCCGACGGCGACGATGCTCGCGCGGAAGACCGGTTCGCTGACCAGGCCCTGGTCGTCGGCGAGGTGCGGGCCGATCGCCATGTCGGCGAGCCGGTTGTGCAGCAGGACGGGCATCTCCCGTCCCGCGACGACGCCCGAGCTGCCCTCGACGTCGCGCGCGGAGCGGGCGGTGAACGCGTCCAGCAGCGGCGTCGCGACGAACTCCGCGACCGCGGGGGCGGCGACGACCCGCAGCGCCTCGGGCGCGCCGCGGGCCGCGCGCACGGCGCCCTCCGCCTCGGCGCCGAGCACCACCATCTGCGACGCGATCGGCAGGAGGCGGGCGCCGCCCTCGGTCAGCGTCATCCCGCCCGGCCCTCGGACGAGGAGCGGGTCGCCCATGTGCTGGCGCAGCGCGGTGAGCGCCTGGGAGACCGCGGGCTCGCTCACGTTCAGCGCGCGGGCCGCCTCCTTCACCGAGCCGAGCCTGGCGACGAGAACGAACGCGCCGAGCTGCGTGAGGGTCATGCCGCCAGTCTGCGCCCCGGACGGCCGCGCGTTAAGCCTTCGCTTATTCGGCTGTTGTGCCTGTTCGCGGGCGGGGTGAGAATCCGGCCACATCCCACCCCGAGGGGGTCTCGTGCAAGTACCGGCGAACTTCGAGTACGAGAAGGCGGCGACCGTCGAGGAGGCCCTCGCACTGCTCGCGCGCCATGGAGACGAGGCACGGGTGGTGGCGGGCGGCCACAGCCTCATCCCGATGATGAAGCTCCGGCTTGCCCAGCCCGAGGCGCTGATCGACATCAACGACGTGGACGAGCTGTCCCGCATCCGCGTCGAGGGCGGCATGCTGTGCGTGGGCGCCCTCGTCCGGCACGCCGAGTTGCTCGACTCGGCGGTCGCGGGGGAGCACTTCCCGATCCTGCACGACGCGGAACGCGTGATCGCCGACCCGGTGGTCCGCAACCGCGGCACGGTCGGGGGCTCGCTGTGCCAGGCCGACCCGTCCGAGGACCTGTCGGCGGCGTTCGGGGCGCTGCGGGCGTCCGCGGTGATCAGGGGACCGGACGGGGAGCGGACGGTGCCGCTCCGCGAGTTCCACACCGGCCCGTACGAGACGGTCGTCGAGCCGGGCGAACTGCTCACCGAGCTGCGGATCCCGATCCGGCCCGGCCGAGGTGGGGGCGGGACCCCGTCAGGGGGTCGGTATCAACACGCCAGCGCCTACGAGAAGGTCGAGCGGCGGGTGGGGGACTGGCCGCTCGCCGCCGCCGGCGCCGCCCTCTGGCTGGACGGCGACCGGATCGCCGACGCCGGGATCGGGCTGACCGCCGTCCGGGCCGAGCACTTCGTCGCGGCCGAGGCCGAGGACGTGCTGCGCGGCGCGGCCCCGTCCGAGGAGGTGTTCGCCGAGGCCGGGCGGGTCGCCGCCGAGCACTGCGACCCCGGGTCCGACCAGCGGGGACCGGCCGACTACAAGCGTCACCTGGCCGGGGAGCTGACCACACGCGCGCTGCGCCGCGCCTACGCGAGGTGCGCCGGAACGAGGGGCGGAGCATGAACATCACCGTGACGGTCAACGGGCGGCCCTACACCCGCGACGTCGAGCCGCGGCTGCTGCTCGTCCACTTCCTGCGGGACGAACTGGACCTCACCGGGACGCACTGGGGCTGCGACACCTCCAACTGCGGCGCCTGCGTCGTCTGGCTGGACGACGTGCCGGTGAAGTCGTGCACGGTCCTGGCGGTGATGGCGTCCGGCAAGGAGGTCCGGACCGTGGAGGGCCTGGAACGGGACGGCGAACTCGACCCCGTCCAGAAGGGCTTCACCGAGTGCCACGGCCTGCAGTGCGGGTTCTGCACACCGGGGATGCTGATGACGTCGCGGTGGCTGCTCGACCACCGCCCCGACCCGTCCGAGGCGGAGATCCGCGAGGCCGTGTCAGGGCAGATCTGCCGGTGCACCGGCTACGAGAACATCGTCCGGTCCGTCCGCTGGGCGGCCGGGCATCCCGCGGGCGACCCGGCGGAACAGACCGAGGAAGTGACGTCGTGAGCGAGAACGGGCATCACGGTTTCGGCAGGGTGCCGCGCAAGGAGGACGCCCGCTTCATCCGCGGCCAGGGCAACTACGTCGACGACATCAAGCTGCCGGGGATGCTGTACGGGGCGGTGCTGCGCAGCCCGCACGCCCACGCCCGGCTCGTCGCGGTCGACACCACGGCCGCCGAAGCGCACCCGCAGGTCAGGGCCGTCATCACCGGTGAGACGCTCGCGGGCCTGAACCTCGCGTGGATGCCGACGCTGTCCGGCGACGTGCAGGCCGTCCTCGCGACCGACAAGGTGCGGTTCCAGGGGCAGGAGGTCGCGTTCGTCGTCGCGGAGACGCACTACGCCGCGCGGGACGCGCTGGAGCTGATCGACGTGGACTACGAGGCGCTGCCGCCGGTGATCGACGCCCGCACCGCACTGGACGACGGCGCCCCGCTCATCCGCGACGACCTGGAAGGACGCACCGACAACCACATCTTCGACTGGGAGGCCGGGGACGCCGAGCAGACCGGCCGGGTCTTCGACGAGGCCGAGGTGGTCGTGGCCCAGGACGTCCTGTACCCGCGGGTGCACCCGGCGCCGCTGGAGACGTGCGGGATCGTCGCCGACATGGACAAGGTGACGGGCAAGCTCACCGTCCACACCACGACCCAGGCGCCGCACGCGCACCGCACCGTGTACGCGCTGGTCGCGGGGCTGCCCGAGCACAAGATCCGGGTCGTCTCGCCCGACATCGGCGGCGGCTTCGGCAACAAGGTCGGCATCTACCCCGGCTACGTCTGCGCGATCGTCGGGTCGATCGTCACGGGACGGCCGGTCAAGTGGATGGAGGACCGGTCGGAGAACCTCATGACCACGTCGTTCGCCCGCGACTACCACATGCGGGGCGAGATCGCCGCGACGCGGGACGGCCGCGTCCGCGGGCTGCGCGTGAAGGTCCTCGCCGACCACGGCGCGTTCAACGGAACCGCGCAGCCGACGAAGTTCCCCGCCGGGTTCTTCCACGTGTTCACCGGCTCGTACGACATCGAGGCCGCCCACTGCGCCGTCACCGGCGTCTACACCAACAAGGCGCCTGGCGGCGTCGCCTACGCCTGCTCGTTCCGCATCACCGAGGCCGCATACCTGGTCGAGCGGATGATGGACCTGCTGGCCGCCGAACTGGACGTCGACCCCGCCGAACTCCGGATGCGCAACCTGCTGCGCTCCGAGCAGTTCCCGTACTCGACGGCGACCGGCTGGGAGTACGACTCCGGCGACTACCCGCGCGCCCTGCGCACCGCCATGGACATCGCCGGGTACGACAAGCTGCGCGCCGAACAGGCCGGCCGGCGCGAACGCGGCGACGGGCCCTTGACGGGCATCGGGATCAGCTTCTTCACCGAGGCGGTCGGCGCCGGCCCGCGCAAGCACATGGACATCCTCGGCCTCGGCATGGCGGACGGCGCCGAACTCCGCGTCCACCCGACCGGCAAGGCGGTGCTGCGCATCTCCGTCCAGACGCAGGGGCAGGGCCACGAGACGACGTTCGCGCAGATCGTCGCCCACGAACTCGGCATCCCGTATGACGATGTCGAGGTCGTCCACGGCGACACCGACCAGACGCCGTTCGGGCTCGGCACCTACGGGTCGCGGTCCACGCCGGTGTCGGGCGCGGCGACGGCGGTGGTCGCGCGGAAGGTGCGCGAGCGGGCCCGGATCGTCGCGGGCGCGATGCTGGAGGCGTCGCCGGAGGACCTCGAGTGGACGCCGGGACGGTGGATCGTCCGCGGCGACCCGTCGTCCGGCGCCACGATGCAGGAGATCGCGATGGCCGCGCACGGCAGCCTCGAACTGCCGGAGGGCGTCGAAGGCCACCTCGACGCGACCACCGTCTACAACCCGCCCAACCTCACCTACCCGTTCGGCGCCTACATCGCGGTCGTGGACGTCGATCCCGGCACGGGCAAGGTCGCCGTCCGGCGTTTCATCGCGGTCGACGACTGCGGCGTCCGGATCAATCCCATGATCGTCGAGGGGCAGGTGCACGGCGGGCTCGCCGACGGGGTCGGGATGGCGCTCATGCAGGTCATGGCGTTCGACGAGGACGGCAACCATCTCGGCGCCTCGTTCATGGACTACCTGCTTCCGACGTCGATGGAGTGCCCGTCGTGGGAGCTGGGCGAGACCGTCACCCCGTCCCCGCACCATCCGCTCGGGGCGAAGGGCGTCGGGGAGTCCGCGACGGTCGGGTCGCCCGCCGCGATCGTCAACGCGGTCGTGGACGCCCTCCGGCCCTACGGCGTCCGGCACGCCGACATGCCGCTCACCCCGGCGAACGTCTGGCGCGTCATCCAAGGGCGGCCCTTCCGCACCGACCTGGCGATCCCATGATGGACAGGGCCCTGTCGACCATGGGCGAGACACTGCGGAGCGAGCGGACGCCCTATGTGCTCGCCACGGTCGTCCGCGCGGAACGTCCGACGAGCGCGAAGACGGGCGACCGGGCGCTCGTGCTGCCCGACGGGACGCTGGAGGGGTTCGTCGGCGGCGGGTGCGCCGAGTCGACGGTGCGCGACCAGGCGCTCCGGCTCCTCGAATCCGGCGAGTCGACGCTGCTGCGCATCACCCCGGGAGCCGGCAGCGCCCCCATGGACGGGCTCGTCACGGTCAACAACCCGTGCCTGTCGGGCGGGACGCTCGACGTGTTCCTCGAAACGGTCATCCCGCCGGCCCTGGTCCACGTGCACGGGGACGGGCCGGTCGCCCGCGCCCTCGTCGACGTCGGACGCGCCGCCGGGTTCGACGCCCGCCCGTCCGGGGCCGCCGACCCGCCCGGCCCGGACGCGGCGGCGGTCGTCGTCGCCACGCACGGGCGGGACGAGGAGGCCATCCTCAAGGCCGCGCTGCACGCCGGCGTCCCTTACATCGGGTTGATCGCCAGCCGGAAACGGGGTTCGGCGGTGGCCGCGTCCCTGGAGCACGGGGACCGGATCCACACCCCGGCGGGCTTGGACATCGGCGCCCGCACCGCCTCCGAGATCGCCCTGTCGGTCCTGGCGGAGATCCTTTCGCAGCGACCGGCGCCGCCCCGGCCTGTGGCGGGTCCCGAACCGGATCGGGCCGAGGCGCACGGCCACTGCTGCGCGTGATGCGCGGGGAGGGGCCCGGCCGAGTCGCCGGGCCCCTCCGCGTCGATCCGGATCAGGTGCGCGAGGCGGCCCTCACCGGCTCGGTCCGGCGGCGGGCGAGGAGGGCGTCCAGCGCCCACGCGCCCGGCCCGAACACCGCGATCAGCAGGAACGCCCAGCAGAACATCGCCGCGCTCTCGCCGCCGTTGCGTATCGGCAGCAGCGCGTCCGGCTGGTGGACGACGAAGTACGCGTACGCCATCGAACCGGACGCCAGGACGGCCGCCGGGCGGGTGAACAGGCCGGCCAGCACCAGCGCGCCGCAGACGAACTGGATGAGCGCGGCCCACCAGCCCGGCCAGGCGGCGAAGTCGAGCGCCTGGCCGCTGCCCCGGTTGCCGCCCAGCACGCCGAACAGCGACGCCGTCCCGTGGCACAGGAACAGCAGCCCGACGACGGCGCGGAACAGCGCGAGCACCGGTTCGCCCAGCCGGTCCACCGAGATCATCTCCCGGTCACCCAGCCGGTCATGATGCCCATGACGCCCGTGAATCCCTCCTCGGACGCCCTGTAGGACGCGGTGATCTTCAGGGTGTCGCCCCGGTCGATCCGGCCGATCGGGCTGCCGCCGCACGACGGCATGTCGGAGATCTCGGTGTTGCCGTGGTGGTCGACGAACTCCGGCGTGCCGCCCTCCTCGGCCACGCTGCGGCACATCAGCTGCCCGGTGGTGACGTTCTCGGTCTGCACCGCGATGCCGCCGTGGTGCAGGTGCCCGCGGATGTGGACGAGGTCACCCGAGATCGTCGAGCGCCACGTCCGGGAGTTCTCGCTCTCCTGGCCGGGGGGCGTGTCCCAGGTCGAGTCCGCGCAGCCGCCGACGTCCAGCCAGAGCGGGGTGACCGGCGTGATGCGCGAGCCGAACACGGACTGGTAGGTGAACGTGAACTCGACGTAGGCGGTCTTCTCCTCGTGCGCGTGGTTCATCAGGTCGGCGAGCAGCGTCCAGCGGTCGCGGGACCCGATCCGGAACCCGTAGCCGGCCGGGAAGACGCTCTCGACCCGCTCGTTGCCCGACGCGAGGACGCGCTCGGGCCCGGCGCAGACGGTGTCCCGCGCGGACGAATTGAAGATCACCGCATGGTGCAGCATCGGCCCGGTGTTGATGTTGGCGTTGCTTCCGTCCGCGTAGACGAGATTCGGCTTGAAGCCCGTGACATAGCAGTTCTCGCACGGCTTCTCGATGTTGAAATCGATCTGGTTCGGCAGCATGCCGTGCTCGCCGTCGGCTGCCGCCGGAATGGTGTAGGGCCCGTACCGAAGGGTCACGGTCTGCGACTGCGCCGTCGCCGGCGCCGCCTTCGCGGCCGGTGCAGCCTGGGCGGTGGCGGGGAGCGGCACGGCGCCTGCCAGCGCCGTTGCCGCACCGATGGCGACGAGGATTCTTCTGAGGGACAAGGTCTCCTCCTTGGGGAGCCGCGCCGAGCGGGGGAACCGCGGCGCATTTTCTGCATGCGGCGGCAGACCGATGGGAAAGGATTTGCAAGATCATTCCGCGTCAATGCGGAAACGGTCGGCCGCGACGTCCACACGGTGAACCCCGTTCGACGTGAAGTCAATTGTGCCTCGGCACAACCACGCCGCCGAGGACCACTGATCAGTCAATTCGCCGAACCGTCCGAAAGGAGACCGGTGATTTCGCCGATATCATCGCCGGGGCCGGGAGGCGACTCCGGGCGCGCCCCGTGGAGCGCCGCGGGCTGCCGGGACGCACAAGCGGCGAGCCGGGGATTTGTCGGGTACGCGGCCGGACGCGGGGACACCGCCCCCGCTAGTCTCGGCGGATCGGGGCACCGGCCCCGCCGATCCGCGAGGGGGGAGTCCGCAGGTGTTCGAGTCCGTGCTCGTGGCGAACCGGGGCGAGATCGCCGGCCGGGTCATCCACACGGCACGCGCGATGGGGCTCAAGGCCATCGCGGTGTACTCGCAGGCCGACGTCGACCTGCCGTTCGTCGCCGAGGCGGACGAGGCCGTCCTCATCGGCCCGGCCGACCCCGCGCGCAGCTACCTGAGCGTCCCCGCGGTCATGGAGGCCGCGCGCAGGACGAACGCGCAGGCCGTCCACCCCGGTGACGGCTACCTCGCCGAGAGCGCCGCGTTCGCCCGGGCCGTCGCCGACCAGGGCCGCGTCTGGATCGGGCCGCCGCCGCTGGTCATCGCCCGGATGGGCGACAAGATCAACTCCCGGAACCTGATGAAGGAGGCGGGCCTGCCCGTCGCGGCCGGGGTGTGGGAGCCCGTCCCGGACGTCCAGACCGCGGTCGAGGAGGCCGAGCGCATCGGCTACCCCGTCATGGTCAAGCCCGCCGCGGGCGGCGGCGGCCTCGGCATGGGCGCCGCCCACGACGAGGAGACGCTGCGCGAGGCGTACGAGACGGCCCGCGCCGCCGCCGAGCGCCTGTCCGGGCGGGGCCGCGCCGCCGGGCACGATGTGCTGATCGAACGGTTCGTGCCGGGCGCCCGGCACGTCGAGGTGCAGATCCTCGGCCTCGCCGACGGCGCCGTCGTCGCGCTCGGCGAGCGGGACTGCTCCGTCCAGCGCCGCCACCAGAAGATCGTCGAGGAGACCCCGTCGCCCGCCGTCACCCCGGCGCTGCGCGAGCGGATGCGCGCCGCCGCCGTCCGCGCCGGTGAGGCGGTCGGCTACCGCGGCGCCGGCACCGTCGAATGCCTCGTCGACCCCGCCGCACAGGACTTCACCTTCCTGGAGATGGACACCCGCCTCCAGGCCGAGCATCCCGTGACCGAGATGGTCACCGGCATCGACCTCGTCGAGCAGCAGTTCCGCGTCGCCGCCGGCGAGCCCGTCTCGTTCACCGGCGTGACGCCCCGCGGCCATGCCGTCGAGTTCCGCGTCCTCGCGGAGGACCCGCAGCGGTTCCTCCCCGGCTCGGGCGAGATCACGATGTGGGAGGAGCCCGTCGGGGACGGCATCCGCATCGACGCCGGGTACGCCGAGGGCACCACCGTCACCTCCCACTACGATCCGCTGCTCGCCAAGCTGTGCGTCCACGGCGACGACCGCGCCCACGCGCTGGGCCGGGCGCGCGCCGCCCTTGACGCGTTCCGCATCGAGGGGGTCGCGACGAACCTGCCCTTCCTGCGAGAACTGCTCGGCCGGCCCGAGTTCGCCGACGGGACCTACGACACCGGGGTGGTGGGGCGCATGCGGGCACCGGGAGCGGAACGTTGAGCTACTGCGACAGGTGCGGCGAACCCGCCGCCGAGGGCGACCACGCGGCGTGCCGCGCCGCCCGCCTGATGGAGCCGCCGCGCTACTGCCCGCACTGCCGCCGCCGGATGATCGTCAAGGTCACGCCGCTGGGCTGGACGGCCCGCTGCTCCGAGCACGGCGCGCTGGAACCGGGCGCCGCGTCCTAGACGCACCCGGCTAGAACGCCAGGGCGTAGGTGATCAGGTCCACGCCCGGCGCGGGCGCCCAGTCGCGGTCGGGCGTGCGGACGAAGCCCATGCGCTCGTACAGGCGGTGGGCGGCCGTCATGTCCGGCCCGGTCGACAGGCGCAGCCCGGTGAGCCCGGCCGCGCGGGCACGGTCGGCGCACGCCAGGACCATTGCGCGGCCCACGCCCCTGCCGCGGGCCTTCTCTCGGACGGCGAGCATGCGGAACTCGGCCTCGTCCGGCCCGGCGACCTGGACGTAGGGGCTGCCGGGCGGGCAGTACGCGACGGCCCCCGCGACCTCGCCGCCGACCTCGGCGACGAGCAGCTCGGATCCGGCGGCGCGGCCGGCGGCGTCCCGGAGCGTGCTCACGTACGAGGACGCGGCCGACACCAGGCCGCCGTCCACATAGACCTCCGCGGTCAGGTCGCCGATCAGGCCGTACTCGTCCGGGCGGGCCTGGCGGACGATCACCGGATCAGACACCGGTGGTCTTGCGTGGGTAGGAGACGTCCGGGTCGGTGGCGACGTTGACCAGGTACGGGACGCCCGAGGCGAACGCGCGGCGCAGCGCGGGCCCGATCTCGTCCGGGTCGGTGACGAGCTCGCCGGCGCCGCCGAGCGCCTTCACGACCTCGTCGTAGCGGCAGTGCGGCTGCAGGTCGGCGGCCACGTCGTAGCCGTACAGCATGCGCATCGGGTGTTTCTCCAGCCCCCAGGAGCCGTTGTTGCCCACGATCATGACGACCGGCAGGCCGTGCCGCACGAGGCTGTCCGCGTCCATGAGCGACAGGCCGGCGGCTCCGTCGCCGAGCAGCAGCACCACCTGCGCGGCGGGGCGGGCGAGACGCGCCGCGATCGCGTAGCCGAGCCCGGTGCCGAGGCAGCCGTACGGGCCGGGGTCGAGCCAGCCGCCGGGCCGCCGCGGCTCGACGTACTTGCCCGCGTAGGAGACGAAGTCGCCGCCGTCCCCGATCACCACGGCGTCGTCGTCGAGGACCTTGGACAGCTCCCCGTAGATCCGCAGCGGATGGATCGGGTCGGCGCCGGACGCGAGCAGGTCGACGTCGCCGGCGATGGCGGCGCAGGTCGCGTCGCGCAGGCCCTCCCGCCACTCCGCGTACACCGTGGGGGACACGCCCGCCTTGGCGCAGGCGGCGGCGAGGTCGGTGAACAGCGGGGACAGGTCCCCGGCCGCGGTCGCGGCGGTGCGGGCGTGGGTCGCCAGCTGGCAGGGCGCGTCCGCGATGTGAACGACCTTGGCCGTGCCGTCGCCGAACGAGCCGTAGCCGAGGCGGAAGTCCAGCGGCGTGCCCGCGACGATGACGAGGTCGGCGTTCCCGAACGCGTCGCCTCTGGCACGGGTGACGAGCAGCTCGTGCCCGGCGGGCAGGATGCCGCGTCCCTGCCCGTTGGCGACCACGGGCAGCCGCAGCTCCTCGGCGAACGCGCGGGCGGCCTCGTCGGCGCCGTCCATCCACACGTCCGAGCCGAGGACGAGGACGGGACGGCGCGCGGCCTTCAGCAGCCCGGCGACGCGGCCCAGCGCCTCCGGGTCGGCGGGCCGCTCCGGCGGCTCGGGGATCTCGTCGGCGCCGCCGCCCGGACCGGCGGGGCCGAACAGGTGGTCCATGTGAACGTCGAGGAACACCGGCCCGCGGTGCGGGGCGGCGGCCGTCGCGAACGCGAGGGCGATGTCGGAGGCGAGGGTGCCCGGCCCGCCGGCCGTCATCGCCAGCTTGGTGACGGGCTCCAGGATCGGCGGCTGGTCGAGTTCCTGGAGCGCCCCCGCGCCCCACCGGCCCGCGGGGGCGCGGCCGCCGAGGACGACGACCGGTGACCCGTTGAAATGGGCGGTCGTGATGCCGCTGACGCCGTTGGTGACGCCGGGGCCCGCCGTCAGGACGGCCAGACCGGTGCGGCGGGTGAGCCGCGCCGTCGCCTCCGCCGCGAACACGGCGGTCTGCTCGTGCCGGACGTCCAGGATGCGGGGCGACGCGTCCCGCCCTGTTCTCGCGGCGCCGGTCTCGGCGCCGTCCTCGCCGACCGCGCCGTCGTACAACGGGAACACGTGCCCGCCCGACAACGTGAACATCGTTTCGACGCCGTGCCTGCGGATCTCCGCGATCGCCGTGTCGCCGCCGTGCCGAGCCGTCATGCACGCACCGTAACAAGCGATCGCTTACTTGTGCACTAGTAGTTAGAGGGTTGACGACCAATGGGTTCGCGATGTTGATTGGCCGGAAAGCCGACCCCCGGAGGCACCGATGCCCGTCCCGCGCTCGATTCTCGGCAGGCAGGACGTCGCCGACATGGACCTGGACGTCGTCGCCGGCGCATGGCCGGACGACGTCCGCGGCCATTTCGTCGTCAGCACGTCCGACCAGCGGACCCGTCCCCTGCACGCCTTCTTCGGCGACGGGATCATGGCCAGGCTGGCCCTCCGGCCCGGCACCGACGGCGCGCCCGCCGGCCGCTTCGCCTGGCGCGCCCGCGTCGTCGACACCCCGTCGGTCCGGCTGCGCGCCAAACGTCCCGACCTGTTCACCGCCGGGCCGGTCGGCACCAGCTCACCATGGGGGTTCGTCAACGCCGCCAACACCGCGCCGCTGCCGTGGGGCGAGCGGCTCTTCGCGACCTGGGACGCCGGGCGCCCCGTCGAGGTCGACCCCGTCACGCTGCAGTTCGTCGCCGAGGTCGGGCACCGCGACGACTGGAAACCCGCCATGGACCAGGCCGTCCTGCCGCTGATCTCCACCACCGCCCACCCGGTCGTCGACCCCGAGCGCGGCTGCCTGTGGAGCATCAGCCGAGACGTGATCACCGGCGCCGTCTCCGTGATCCGGTACGACGGCATGGGAGCCCGCGTCCAGCGCTGGGACGTCGAGAACGCGGCGCTTCCGCAGGCCACGCACACCATCACCCAGACCCGCGACTGGCTCGTCCTCGCCGACACCGCCTACAAGATCGACCCCGAGGAGGTCTTCGGCGGCGAGCGGACCGTCGCCAACAACCCCGACGGGCCCGTGCTGCTCATCCGCAAGGACGACCTCACCCCGGGGCGCGGAACCGTCACCTGCAAGGAGTTCCGCATCGCCCCCGAGGTCAACCACTTCTACGCCCGCTACGACGACGCCGACGGCGTCCAGGTCGTGATGGAGCACAGCGAAGGCGTCGACATCGGGATGTACCTGCGCGAGGACGACATCGACGCGTACGGCCGCCCGGTCGACCCGGCCCTGCGCGGCATGTACTGCCACGGCATGACGCCCGCGCTCACGACCGTCCTGCAGTTCGACCCCGAATCCGGCCAGGTGCGGGAACGCGCCCGCGCCCACGACCCGGAACGGTGGTGGCAGGCCGAACTGTCCGCCATCGACTGGAGCATCGAAGGCCAGACCGACCCGACCCGGCACCACCTCGTCTACATCGGATTCCACCCGGAGGCCGTCAACCAGCGGGCCATGCGCAACTACAAGGGCCGCATAGACCCGTCGCTGTTCCCCGACGAAGAGACCCCTGCGGTCCTGGTCACCCACGACCGCGAAGACCTCAAAGCCCTGTCCGAATGGACGTTCGCCCTGGACGACTACCCCACGTCGCCGTCGTTCGTCCCACGCGGCCGGGGCGGCACCCGCTACGCCGGCGCCGACCCCGGCGGCCACGAGGGGTACCTGGTCGTGGCCGTCCACAACGACGACCGGTTCCGCATCGAGCTCTTCGACGCCGCCGACGTGGGACGAGGCCCCGTCGCCGTCCTGGCCCCGCCCAACGGGACGACGATGCCGTTCCTGATCCACTCCGCGTGGATGCCCGAAGCCGTCCCCGCCCCGGACCTGGAACGCCACCGCTTCGCCGACGACCTGGACGCCCGCCTCGACCAGCTGGATCCCGACCTGGCCGCCACCGCCCACGAGGTGGCCGCCGACCTCGACGCCCGCTGACACCGCTTCGCCGACCTGCGGCGCGGCACCTCTCAGCCGCAGGTCATGTGGTGTTCAGGTCCTGGCAGGACGATTCGCCGGGGAGGAGCGGGCGCAGCCGGACCGAGTACGTCTTGCCCTCGCTGCGCCAGGCGACGCCCGGCCGGGCCTCGGGGACCTTCCCGGACGGGGCCAGCGTGCAGATGCCGCCCGCCGCCTCAACACCCTCGCCGAGCGGGCCGAGCGGCCACTCCTTGACGGTGCCGGTCCCGAGGGTCTCGCCCGCCAGGACCGCTGTCCTCCCCGGCGTGTACGGCTCGGGCGGCGCGGCCTGGTCGGACTCCGGCCAGCCCGCCGGGTCGAGGCGCTTCAGGAACTTCGCCTCCGCGCCCGCCTGGGACTCGGGCTGGATGATCCGGGTCTTCGCCTCGCCCATGGTGACCACGGTGATGACCGCGTCCGCGATCCGGTCGGAGCCGACCGTGTGCGAACGGCCGAAACCGGCCGCGCGGGCCTCGTCCAGGAGCCGCTGGAGCGCCTCCGGCTTCAGGCGGTACTCGGTCAGCCCGCCCTGCGACCCCTCGGCCGCGGCGATCGCGCGTCCCGAGGAGTAGAGGGAGAACTCGGGGACGCTTCCCGGGCCGCCGATGCCCGCGATGCCGCCCGTCTTGCGCCAGCGCAGCACCAGCTGCTCACCGGTGGGGTCCTTGGCGGGGGACGAGGACGCGGTCGGTGTGGGGGACGGGGGCGGCGGCCCGGCCGTCCCGGAGTCGTCGCCGCACGCGGTCAGCGCCATGCAGGCCGTCAAGGCCGTGCAGGCGAGCACCGGCGCCCGGCGGGTACGCGTATACGGACCGGCCATGACACTTGGACGCCCGGCCCGTCCCCCGGGTTCCGCCCATCGAACCTCTTACAAAAACGGTCGCCGAAGACTGTGGGATTCGGCGACCGTCCGCGCGACGGCCCCGCGCTAGTGTCACGCGTTGTGAGTGTGCTCGTGGTCACCGGGACGTGTACGGGCGTGGGCAAGACCGTCGTCACCGCGGCGCTGGCCGCGGTCGCCGCCACGCGCGGAGCGTCCGTCGCCGTCGTCAAACCCGGCCAGACCGGTGCCCGCGACGGGGAACCCGGCGACCTCGACGACGTCCGCCGGCTCGCCGGCCTCGACGACGTCCACGAGTTCACGCGCTTCCCCGATCCACTGTCGCCCGCCGCCGCGGCCCGCCGCGCCGGTGTCCCGCCCGTCCGGCTGCCCCACGTCGCCGAACGCGTGCGGGAACTCTCCGGCGACCGCCGCCTGGTGCTGATCGAGGGGGCGGGCGGCCTCCTCGTCCGCTATGACGACGAGGGCACCACGATCGCCGACCTCGCCCGCTGGCTCGGCGCCGCCGTCGTCGTCGTGACCCGTCCCGACCTCGGCACCCTCAACCACACCGCCCTCACCCTGGAGGCGATGGCGCACCGCGGCGTGCAGCTCGCGGGCGTCGTCATCGGCGAATGGCCGGACGACCCGGACCTCGCGATGCGCAGCAACATCCGCGACCTGGAGACCATCGCGGCCCGGCCGCTGTCGGGCGCGATGCCCGCCGGTGCGGGCGCGCTGGACCCGGCGGAGTTCCTCCTCGCCGCCCACCGCGGCCTGGCCCCCTCGTTCGGCGGCGGTTTCGACGCCGCCGCGTTCCGCGACAGCTTCGGCCTCGACAAGGAGTAGTACGTGAGCGAAGCGAACCAGGAAGCACAGCGGCGAAGCTCAGGCCGCGGGAGCGACATCCTCGACGTGGCCCGCCGTCAGGTGCTGGACGAGGGCAGGGGCCTGTCCGCCGACCAGGTCCTCGCATGCCTGACCCTCCCGGACGACCGGGTGGAGGACCTCCTCGCGCTCGCCCACGACGTCCGGATGCGCTGGTGCGGACCTGAGGTCGAGGTCGAGGGGATCGTGTCGCTGAAGACCGGCGGCTGCCCCGAGGACTGCCACTTCTGCTCGCAGTCCGGCAAGTTCGAGTCGCCCGTCCGCTCGGTGTGGCTGAACATCCCCGAACTCGTCGAGGCCGCGAAGGAGACCGCGAAGACGGGCGCCACCGAGTTCTGCATCGTCGCGGCCGTCCGCGGACCGGACGAGCGCCTCATGTCGCAGGTCCGCGACGGCATCAAGGCCATCAACGACGCCGTCGAGATCAACATCGCCTGCTCGCTCGGCATGCTGACCCAGGAGCAGGTGGACGAGCTGTCCGCGATGGGCGTCCACCGCTACAACCACAACCTGGAGACGGCCCGCTCCCACTTCCCGAACGTGGTCACCACCCACTCGTGGGAGGAACGCTGGGACACCCTCCGCATGGTCAAGGACGCCGGCATGGAGGTCTGCTGCGGCGGCATCGTCGGCATGGGGGAGACCATCGAGCAGCGCGCCGAGTTCGCCGGGCAGCTCGCCGACCTGGAGCCCGACGAGGTTCCGCTGAACTTCCTCGCGCCCCGCCCCGGCACCCCGTTCGCCGACCTCCCGCTGGTCGAGGGCGCCGACGCGCTCCGCACCATCGCCGCGTTCCGTCTCGCCCTGCCCCGCACCATCCTTCGCTACGCCGGCGGCCGCGAACTCACCCTCGGCGACCTCGGCACCCGCGACGGCATGCTCGGCGGCATCAACGCCATCATCGTCGGCAACTACCTGACCACCCTCGGCCGCCCCGCCGAGAAGGACCTACAACTCCTCACCGACCTACAAATGCCCATCAAGGCCCTATCTCAGACCCTGTAAGGATGGTCACTCGTCTTCCTTCGCCCCCATTGCGGGCTCGCTGTTTTCCTTCTCCCACTCCCGGTGGTACGCCTCCTTCAATGCCTCCATCTCTTCCATCGCTTGCCGGAGCGTGCGGGGCTTGGCGCGAGGGGAGTCCGGTATAGGGGGACGAGGTGCGCCGTCGATGGAGACCAAGTTCTTGAAGACCTCGACCTTGGCGCCTTCCTCGGCATTGACGTAGTCCCAGAGCTTATGGGACCGGGCGAGGTTGTACGGCGTGTCTGGCAGTTCGATGTAGTAGAACTGATGAACTACGTAGTAGCCCATTCTCAGTCGTCCCAAGGCTTCCACTCGCTGGTGTCGATCTCGATGTCGAACGGGTCCGGGAGATGGATCGTCTCTCCGAACTCCCAGGATTCCTGGTGCAGGTATGCGGCCAAGCTCTGGTCTGGAATGGAGTAGAGAATGGAGCGCGCGACCTTGGGGGAGCGATCGACGAGTAGGTAGTAGGGGATCTCGGCGGCGGCGTAGCCGTTCCACTTATTGTTGCCGCGTCCCCGTCCAGTGGGCTGCTGGTCGTTCTTGGCGTTGCTGAACGAGGTCACTTCCACGACCAGTTCAACCTGATCGGGCACCAGCGTCCGCACCTTCGAGTGCCGCGCGGCCCGGAATACCTCCTGGTCCAGCAGCATCAGGTCCGGGACGAATCCATCGCCGATACCGACGAGTGACATCCCGGTCCCGTGGTCCGTCCTCCATGCGTAGTCGGTCTGAAGTACGTGGGCGCGGATGAAAGCGTAGGCGATGTCCCCGGCGATGGCATTGTGCGGGAACTCCGGCGGCGGTGACACGACGACTTTCCCTCCGATGATCTCGATCCGGGATCCTTCGGGGGCGTCGACGTAGTCATCGAGTTCACCGCGCACCCACAGGTTGTAGGGCGTGTCGGGCAATTTCGACACTTCGTCCTTAGACAGGACTTTCACGATCTGTGATCCCTCCCTCACGATCTGCTCCCGAGTCATCGTAGAGAAGCGATGCACCCAGCGTAGCCAGATCCTTCGAACCTGTGGTCGAAAAATCTTGAGGGCGCTGGGTGGTGTGGGACGAGGCCGGAGGTCAGCGGCGGAGGCGGGTGATGAACTTGTAGCGGTCGCCTCGATACAGGGACTGGGCCCACTCGACGGGCTGGCCGGTGGTGTCGAAGGCGTGGCGGGAGAGCAGCAGCATGGGGAGGCCGACGTCCACCCCCAGAAGTTGCGCGTCGTGGGGGGTGGCGAGGACGGTCTCGATGGTCTCCTCGGCCTCGGTGAGGTGGACGTCGTAGGCCGTGGCGAGCGTCTCGTACAGGGAGCGGTGGCGGGGGAGTTCGCGGCGCAGGCCGGGGAAGCGCCGGGCGGGGAGGTGGGAGGTGTCGATCGACATGGGCTCGCCGTCGGCGAGGCGGAGGCGGTGGACGCGCAGGACGCGGCCGCCGGGGCGGATGGCCAGGAGGGTGGCGAGGCGTTCGTCCGCGCTGACGTAGCCGGCCTCCAGGATGCGGGTCTCGGGGCGCAGCCCGTGGTGCCGCATGTCCTCGGTGTAGCTGACGAGCTGGAGTTCCTGCGACACCTTCGGTTTCGCGACGAAGGTGCCCTTGCCCTGGATGCGCTGCAGCCGTCCTTCGACGACGAGTTCGGCGAGGGCCTGGCGGACGGTGGTGCGGGACGTCTCGTACTTCTCGGCGAGGGTCCGCTCGGGCGGCAGCGGGCTGCCCGGCGGGAGCGACTGGATCAGCTCGACGAGGAGCTCTTTGAGCTTGTAGTACTTGGGGATACGGGGTGCCTGATTCGGGTGGCGCTTACCGATGTCGCCGAGCGAGGCCCGATCGAATCCGTGCTCGAATCCGCCCCCGTGCCGGGGCCCGCCCCTGACCTCCGTCACGGCATCTCCTCACGTTCATCATCGGTTCTCCCCGATGTTATGCGTGAAGACTACGGGCGGTAGAAGTTGCCACCTCCGCCAGGGCCTCCCGGAGCCGTGCGAGGTCCGGCTCCTCCAGCGTGGCGCGGGCGGTGAGGCGGAGGCAGGCGCGGCCCTTCGGTACCGAGGGCGGGCGGAAGCAGCCGACGTGAAGCCCGTGATCCGCGCAGATCCCGGCGGCGCGGACGGCGGCGTGCGGTTCGCCGAGGAACACCGGGACGACGGCCGCGTCGGGTTGGCGGGTCTCCAGGCCGGAACCGGCCGCGAGCCGGGCGATGCGGCGGGCGCGGTCGCGGGCTCGGGCGGGCAGTCCGGGATCGGATCGCAGGACGTCGAGGGCGGCGAGCGCGGCGCCGGCGGCGGGCGGGTTCAGGCCGGTGTCGAAGATGAACGACCGGCCGGTGTCGACCAGGGCGTCGATCACCTCGGGGGCGCCGAGGACCGCGCCGCCCTGGGATGCCAGCGATTTCGACAGCGTGAGCGTGAGGATCACGTCGGGTTCGCCCGCGAGGCCGGCGGCGTGCGCGGCGCCGCGGCCGTGGTCGCCGACGACGCCGAGCGCGTGCGCCTCGTCGATCACCAGCAGTGCGCCGTGCTCCCGGACGACGCGGTGCAGTGCACCCAGCGGCGCGAGGTCGCCGTCCACGGAGAAGACCGCGTCGGTGACGACGACGGCGTCGTCCTCGTCGCGGTCGGCGAGGGCCTGCTCGACTGCGGCGACGTCCCGGTGCGGGACGATCACCGTGCGGGAGCGCGACAGCCGGCAGGCGTCCACGATGGAGGCGTGGTTGACCTGGTCGGACACGACGAGCGTGCCGGGTCCGGCGAGTGCGGTGACGGCGCCGAGGTTGGCGAGGAAGCCGCTGGAGAAGACGAGCCCCGCGGGGCTGCCGGTGAATGCGGCGAGCCGCCGGTCCAGTTCGGCGTGCAGTTCGGTGGTCCCGGTGACGAGGCGCGAGCCGGTGGAGCCGGTGCCCCATGCGCGGGCTGCGGCGGCGGCGCCTTCGGCCAGGCGCGGGTCCCCGGCGAGCCCGAGGTAGTCGTTGGACGCCAGGTCCGCGAGGCCGCCCGGCCCGGCGGGACGGGGGCGCAGCGTCCGCCGCAGCCCGGCCTCGGCCCGCCGCGCGGCCGCGTCCCGGAGCCGGGCCAGAGGGTCTCGTCCTGCGGTCATGCGGGAATCCTGTCAGGCGGTGCGCGGGCCGGGGGACCGGGTCCGGCACCAAAGCCGATCGGCGATGATGGTGGCGTGCCTACCTTGACCGATTTGGTCCGCGACCACACCGACCTCACCGAGGCCGACCTGGAGTGGCTGCACGCGCTGGTGTCGGACTGGCAGCTCCTCGCGGACCTGTCGTTCGCGGACCTGCTGCTCTGGGTGCCGCTGCGGTCGGCGGACGCGCTGCCCGCCGACGCGATGTCCCGCGGGGGCCGGGGGCAGCGGGGCGCGCTCGACACCGGCGCGACCGTGCCGGGATGGGTGGCGATCGCGCAGATGCGGCCGACGACCGGGCCGACCGCCTACCCGGAGGACCTCGTCGGCAAGGTCGTCCGGACGGGACGGCGCGGGCTGATCGACGTGGCGTGGCGGGAACGGCGGATCGTCCGGGAGGGCGACCCGGAGTGGGGCAGCGGCATCCCCGTCCGGGAGGAGTCGATCCCGGTGCGGCGCGGCGCCAAGGTCCTCGGCGTGATCCAGCGCAGCACGAACCTCAGCTCGGCCCGCACCCCGAGCCGGCTGGAGCTGACGTACCTGCAGAGCGCCAGCGACCTCGCGACCATGATCTCCGAGGGGCGGTTCCCGGTGCCGGGGGACGAGCCGAACATGGTCCGCTCGCCGCGCGTCGGCGACGGGCTGATGCGGCTGGACCGCTCGGGCCGGGTCACCTACGCCAGCCCCAACGCCCAGTCGGCCTACCGGCGGCTCGGCTACCCGGCGGACCTGGTCGGCGAGGCGCTCGGGCAGGTCACCGCCGACCTGTGCGACACCGGCGAGCCGATGGAGGAGGCGCTGAGCGTCGTGCTGTCCGGCCGCGCGCCCCGCGAGGTGGAGGTCGAGTCGCGCGGGTCGATCATGCAGCTGCGGACGATCCCGCTGGTCGTCGGCGGGACGCGGATCGGCGCGATCGTGCTGTGCCGGGACGTGACCGAGCTGCGCTGGCGGGACAGGGAGCTGCTGACCAAGGACGCCACCATCCGGGAGATCCACCACCGGGTGAAGAACAACCTGCAGACGGTCGCGGCGCTGCTGCGGCTCCAGGCGCGGCGGCTGCAGATCCCGGAGGGGCGCGCCGCGCTGGACGAGGCGGTCCGGCGCGTCGGGTCCATAGCGATCGTGCACGAGACGCTGTCGCACACCCCCGACGAGCTGATCGACTTCGACGACATCGCGGACCGGGTGATCACGATGGCGGCGGAGGTGTCGACCCCGGAGACGAAGGTCACGCCCAAGCGGACCGGGAGCTTCGGCGTCCTGCCCGCCGAGGTGGCGACGCCGCTGGCGATGGCGCTCACCGAACTGCTGCAGAACGCCCTCGAACACGGCCTCGTCAGCCGGTTCGGGACCCTGGAGGTCGTCGCGCACCGCTACGGCGAGGGCGAGGTGCGCGAGCGCGGCGGCGTGGCGGTCTGGGGGGAATGGCCGGCGGCCGGCGATCACGAGTCCCGCGAGACGCCCGAGGTGGGCGAGGAGCCCACCGGGCGCCGCCTTGTCACGGTCGTCGCGGACGACGGCGTCGGGCTCCCGGCGGACTTCGACGTGGAGAGCAGCGACAGCCTCGGCCTCCAGATCGTCCGCACCCTGATCGTGGGGGAGCTGGGCGGTCGTCTCGACTTCCGCCCCCGCCCCGGCGGCGGTACGGAGGTCGTCGTGGACGTCCCCCTGGACAACCACCGCCCGAGAACTTGATCGCGCTTCTTTCCGGGCCCGGTCGCGGCGCGGTTCCTCGGCGGGGGACGGCGAAGCGCCCGTGGCCGGTGGTCACGGGCGCTTCGGGAGAGTCTCGCGGGTGCGGCTCTGGCTCTCCGGCCGGAGGCTCGGAGGCGGCGCCGGTACCGACTGCGGCTCAGAGACTGGTGCGGGCCCGGATCCTGGACGCGCGGCGCTTCAGGGCGCGGCGCTCGTCCTCGCCCATTCCGCCCCAGACGCCCGAGTCCTGGCCGGACTCCAGCGCCCAGCGCAGGCAGGCGTCGGTCACGTCGCAGCGTCGGCATACCTGCTTGGCCTCTTCGATCTGCAGGATCGCGGGCCCGGTGTTGCCGATCGGGAAGAACAGCTCGGGGTCCACGTCACGGCAGGCTGCGCGGTGGCGCCAGTCCATGCGGTCCACTCCTTCGTCAGGTGGTGGAGTAACTCCACTTTTGTGAACGGTTTCACATGTCGCGAACGCCCGGGGTGGCGGTGGCCAGGTCCAGGGGTGAGTGTTCGGCGGCGCTGCGAGCGGGGAGCCGACGGCGTTGGGGCTCCTGTCTCGGGTAACGCACTTTGAGCCTGTCAGGGCGGCGCGGGCGGATGCAAGACCTTTGAGAAAGGATTCTCAAAGTATGGGTGTCGCATGTGTCACACCCGCGGAACGGGCGTGTTACTTGGCTCTCACCTGGCAGAGCATGACCCTGCGCTGTGCGAGGGCACGCCTCAGATGACGATCCGTATCGCCCTGGGAACCGACCGGAACGTCACGCTGCGCTGCTCGCCGAGGTAGTCGCCGTCCAGCTGGAAGGCCACGGGACGCTCCGAGTGCAACGTCACCTCCGACGCGTCGTGCACGTTCACCACGTGGCGGCCCTGGAGGGGACGGGCGCGGGCCGTCAGCATCTGAGCCACCGCGCCCAGCGTCGGACCCACCTCCAGTGAGCGGATCCCGAACACGTCCAGGCCGCGCGCGAAATTCGCCCTGGGGCTCGGATTCACCGGCATGTGGCCCATGTAAGTCCACGGAGAGGTATTGGAGACGAATGCCAGGAACAGTCCCGTTTTCGGGGGACGGCCGGGCTGCTCCAAAGTGAGGGCGGGACGCCGCCGATCCGTACCGGAGAAGAAATGCCGGACCGCCGTCCGCACGTACAGCGACGTATAGGCCGTGGCCCCGGCGGCGCGGCGGCGCTCCACCTCGCGGATGACCTCCGCGTCCAGCCCGACGCCCGCGCAGAACGTGAAGTAGCGTTCGGCGCCGCCCTCGTGGCACGCCGTCCCGAGCCCGACCGTCCGGTGCCGGCCCGCCCGCAGCGCCTCCAGCACCGACTTGGTCGCGCCGATCGGGTCGGCGGGGAGGCCGAGCGTCTTGGCGAACACGTTCGCGCTGCCGGACGGCAGCACCGCCAGCGCCGGCAGATCGGGGGACGGCCCGTCGGCGAGCAGCCCGTTGACGGCCTCGTTCACCGTGCCGTCGCCGCCGAGCGCGATCACGACGTCGTAGCCGTCCACGGCCGCCCGACGGGCCAGTTCGGTCGCGTGGCCGCGGTGACCGGTCTCGGCGAGGACGAGGTCGAGGTCACCGGTGAAGGCCCGCATGAGGATGTCGCGGGCCCGCCGGGAGGTGGAGGTCGCCTTGGGGTTGGCGATGAGCATGGCGCGCACGGCGTCAGGGTATCGAGCGTTCCGGATGCGTTCGCCCGGCCCCGCAGTGGGGGTTCGCCTTCCATCCGGGTCCGCGCGGGTGCGCACCGGCGCGGGAGTAGGGTTTCGGGTTGTGTCCAAGCGTCCCATCACCGTGCAGGCCGCCGCCGCCCTCGAAGCCGCTGAGGGCCTCGCCGCCGTCGGATTCGGCGTCTTCGTCGGCGTGGAGACGGCCCTCGGCGCCGCCGTCGACCCGGCCAGCGCGATCGGGGTGACCGTCCTCGCCCTCGCCGGCGGCCTCGGCATGCTGGCCTGTGCCCGGGGGCTCCTGCGCGCCGACCAGTGGAGCCGCGCGCCCACGGTGCTGACCCAGCTGTTCGCGCTGCCGGTCGCGTGGTCGCTGTGGCAGAGCGACCGTCCGGCCATCGCGATCCCGATGGCGTTGATCGCCGTCCTCGCCCTGGTGACCGTGCTCAGCCCGCCCAGCACCGCCTGGCTCATCGAGGACCACGACGAGGAGGACGCACGGGACGAAGGCGACCGGGCACTCGGCGACGATGGAAGCGACGACGGAAGCGGGGAGGACGAACGCTCCGTCGCCGCGGAAACGCCGCCCGCCGAACCGCGCTCGCTGGGCCGGCGCCTCATGGACCGCTTGAAGGTGGACGACACGAAAAGGTGATCACGAAGAGGTGATCACGAAGAGGTGATCGGGCGCCGAGGGAACCGCGGGGCCCCTCGGCACAAGTCCGTCACTCGTCGGCGGTGAGGCCCTCGCGGAGCTGGGCCAGGGTGCGGGCGAGCAGCCTCGACACGTGCATCTGGGAGATGCCGAGCTCGGCGGCGATCTGCGACTGGGTCATGTTGCCGAAGAACCGCAGAAGCAGGATCTTCTTCTCCCGCGCGGGCAGCTTCTCCAGCAGCGGCTTGAGGGATTCGCGGTACTCCACGCCCTCCAGCGACTCGTCGACCATGCCGAGCGAGTCGGCCACCGCGGGGGCGTCCTCGTCGCCGGAGTCGGGGGCGTCCAGGGACACGGTGGAGTAGGCGTTCGCCGACTCCAGGCCCTCCAGCACCTCCTCCTCGCTCATCTGCAGGTGGGCGGCGAGTTCGCTGACGGTCGGCGCCCGGCCCTCGCGCTGGGCGAGGTCGCTGATCGCCTTGGTCAGCGACAGCTTCAGCTCCTGCAGCCGGCGCGGGACGCGCACGGCCCAGCCCTTGTCGCGGAAGTGCCGCTTGATCTCGCCGACGATGGTGGGCGTCGCGTAGGTGGAGAACTCCACGCCGCGTTCCAGGTCGAACCGGTCGATCGACTTGATCAGGCCGATGGTGGCGACCTGGATCAGGTCGTCCAGCCACTCGCCGCGGTTGCGGAAGCGGCGGGCGAGGTACTCCACCAGCGGCAGATGCAGCTCCACGAGCTGGTCGCGGATGCGCTGGCGCTCCGGATCGCCCTCGGGAAGCTCGGTCAGGCGCTCGAACAGGGCGCGCGCCCGAGCGCGGTCGGGCACCGCGCTCTCGGTCCGCTCGGTGCTCACTTCGGCGACCGTCTGTTCCGTCGTCGTCTTCTCCGTCACGGGGCCCCCGCCGTACCGCGCCGTTTCTGCAGCGTCACGGTGACCCTGTCGTCGGCGCCCACTTGGGCGTCCACCTCGCCCGCCAGCGACGACAGGACCGTCCAGGCGAAGGTGTCGCGGCTCGGCTCCTCGCCGTCCACGGTGAGCACCGACACGGAGATGCGCATGGCCTCCCCGGTCAGTTCGAACTCGCATACCAGGTCGGTCCCGGGGACGGCCTGGGCGAGCAGCATCGCGCACGCCTCGTCGACGGCGATGCGCAGGTCTTCGATCTCGTCCAGCGTGAAGTCCAGCCTGGCCGCAAGCCCCGCGGTGGCGGTCCGCAGGACGGACAGGTAGGCGCTCGCGGCGGGCAGCTTCACCGTCACCACGTCGCGGACGGACAACTTCGTACTGGTCGGCATTGCAGCGGTTTCCTCGGTCACGTCACTCCCTCGCAGGATGGTCCCGCTGCCATCGAAACTACCGCCTGCGAAGCCCTGTGAGAGACTCCGGCGCGCGTGGCTTTCTCACCAATGTCCGCGCCGACGTGAAACGACGCGTTCCAAACCTCCCGCGAGGGAGGGGTGCATCACGTGCGGAGCCCTGCCGGACGGGGCTCCGGGGGCGGAAGGGCGCCGCGGTGGGCGATGACACGGGCGGCGAGGGCGTTGGCCGTTTCGGCCGCCGCGCGCCGCCCGGCGCCGCCGAGCCTGGCCGCGAGGTAGCCGCCGTTGAACGCGTCACCGGCCGCCGTGGTGTCGACCACGGCCACGCCGGGCACGGCCGGGACCGACTCCTGGGCGTCGCCGTCGGCGATCACGCAACCGCGGTCGCCGATCTTGACGGCGATCTCGGGCACCCCGGCGGTTCGCAGACGGCGAACGGCGTCGGCGGCGGAGGCGTCCCCGAAGACGGCGCGGTCGTCGGTCAGGGTGGGCAGCGCGACGTCGGTGCGGGACAGGACGGCGGACATGGCGGAGGCCGCGGCGGCGGGCGAGGGCCATCCCGCCGGGCGGTAGTTGCCGTCGAACGCGACGAGGCCGCCGCGCCGCCGGGTCTCGTCCAGGACGCCGAGCAGCCGTTCCCGTGCCCGGCCGGTCATGATCGACAGGGTGATCCCGGAGAGGTAGACGAGGTCGTGACCGGCGACGGCGTCGTCGATCTCGTCCGGCTGGGCGGGCCCGAACAGGCCCCGGGCGGCCGACTGCGACCGGTAGTAGTGGAACGTCCGCTCGCCGTCTCCGTCGGTGCGGATGAGGTAGAGGCCGGCCTGCCCGCCGGGGACGGCGCGGGTGTGCCGCGCGCCGACGCCGTGGGCGGCCCACGATTCCCGCATCATGGTGCTGTAGGGGTCGTCGCCGATGAGGGTGACGAACTGGACGTCGGCCGTCCCGGGGGCGGCGCTCCGGGCGAGGTAGGCGGCGACGTTGAAGACGTCTCCGGCGTATCCGAGCGCGAGCCGGTCCGGGGCGGCATGGCTCAGCTCGATCATGCACTCGCCGATCAGGGCGATCCGTGCGGGTCGTCCGGGGTTCGCCGGGATCACGGTGTCCAGCGTGCTCATGGGTTCCTCCCTGCGGGGCGTCCGCGATAGGGGCGACGATACATCTAGACAACAAGTGATCTGATGACTAAGACTGCGGGTGCCGATCCACATCACCGCGCGAGACCCCGCCCTCGGCCGACACGGAAGGGACGCCCATGCACGACGATCCGATGCGAGGCTACGACGACGACGGGTACGCGATCTTCAGGAACGTGCTCGATCCCGCGCTGATCGCCGAGGCCGACCGGCACGTCCGCTGGCTGCAGGAGCGCCACCCCGACCGGACCGGCGAGGACCTGTCGACCGAACTCGTCGCCAAGGACCCCTTCTGGGTGCGGCTCGTCTCCGACGACCGGCTGCTGGACGTCGCACAGCGGTTCATCGGCCCCGACATCGCCCTGTTCGCCTCCGCCTACATCTCCAAGCCGCCCTACACCGGCAAGGCGGTCCTGTGGCACCAGGACGGCGCGTTCTGGCCCCTCGAACCGATGCGCGTCGTGACGCTCTGGCTCGCCATTGACCGCTCGACGCCGGAGAACGGCTGCCTGCGCGTCGTCCCCGGCAGCCACAAGGACGACCTGCACGAGGTCAGGGAGCGCGACGACGCCGGGGCCGTCTTCGGCGTGGAGAGCGCGGTCGGGGTGGACGAGTCGCGCGCCGTGGACCTCGTCCTCGAACCCGGCGACGTCGAGGTCCACCACCCGAACATCATGCACGGCAGCAACGCCAACGACTCGCCCCACCGGCGCTGCGGCCTGACGATCCGCTACATCCCGACCTCGACCCGGATCACCGAGGAGCCGCTGCCGTTCCCGTCCGCGCTGCTGCTGCGCGGCGAGCCGGGCGTCAACGAGTACCAGCCGCGCCCCCGCTACGCGCCGGGCGAGCACTTCGCCTTCAGCGGCGCGGAGAACTGGAGCTGAACGGCCGCCGATGACGTATCGACGACACCGGCCGTCCCGGAACTGGGGTGCCCGCGTCCACGAGATCACCTGGGCGGGCCTGGACGCCCTGGTGCTGGAGAACGAGCTGCTGCGGATCACCGTCCTCGCGGGCAAGGGCGGCGACATCGCCGAGTTCTGCTTCAAGCCGCGCGACATGGACTTCGTGTGGCTGTCGCCGGACGGCCTGCGCAACCCAAGGGACGTCGCCGGCGGCGCGGCGGACGACACCGCCGCGTTCCTCGACGGCTACGAGGGCGGATGGCAGGAGGTCCTGCCGAACGGCGGCGCCCCGAGCACCTACCGGGGCGCCGCGTTCGCCCAGCACGGCGAGGTCGCCGGGCTTGCGTGGGACGCCGAGATCGTGGCCGACGACCCCGGCGAGGTCGCCGTCCGGCTCGGCGTGCGGACCACGCGGATGCCGCTCAGGCTGGTCAAGACGCTCCGGCTCCGGTCCGGGGAGCCCGAGCTGATCGTCGAGGAGGAACTGGGCAACGAGTCCGGTGTGCCGCTGGACGTGATGTGGGGGCACCACATCGTGTTCGGCGCGCCCTTCCTGCGCCCGGGGCACCGGATCAGGCTCCCCGGCGCCGCCCGGGTCGTCCCGCACGAGACCGCCATCGGGCCCGGCGGCCGACGCGTCGCGGGCGGCGGGCCGCACGAGTGGCCGCGCGTCCCCGGCGACGCGGGCGGGGTCGTCGATCTCGACGTCGTGCCCGGTCACGGTGCGCCGAGTGAGATCGTCTACCTCACCGGGCTGGACGAGGGCCGCTACGAGGTCGTCGACCCGGACGGCGGCCTCGGGATGCGGGTGCGCTGGGACGTGTCCGTCCTGCCGCACCTGTGGCTGTGGCAGGAGTCCGGCGCGACCACCGGGCATCCGTGGTGGGGCCGCGCCTACGTGATGGGCCTGGAGCCGTTCGCCGGATACCCGACGGACGGGCTCGCGGCGGCGGCCGGCAATGGGACCGCGCTCCGGCTGGATCCGCACTCCACCCGGAGTCTCCGGCTGCGCGCGGGCGTGATCGGAGGGGACACGTGAAGGAGTTCGACGGCAGGGTCGCCATCGTGACCGGCGGGTCGCTGGGGATCGGGCGGGCCGTGGTGGAACGGCTCGCGGCGGACGGCGCCGCGGTGGTGTTCTGCGGCATCGAAGAGGACGGCGTCCGGCGGGCGGAGCGGGATCTGCGCGCGGACGGCCTGGAGGTCACCGGCACGGTGGCCGACGTGACCGACGCCGCGCAGATGAACGCCCTGGTCCAGACCGCCGTGTCCCGGCACGGTGGGCTCGACGTGGTGGTGACCTGTGCGGGCGTCCAGCGCTACGGGACGGTCGAGGAGACCTCCGAGGAGCTGTGGGACGAGGTGCTCGGCGTCAACGTCAAGGGCGTCTTCCTCGCCTGCCGTGCCGCCCTGCCCGAGCTGCGGCGCCGGGGCGGCGGCGCGATCGTGACGATGTCGTCGGTGCAGGCGTTCGTCTCGCAGGACCGGGTCGCGGCCTACAGCGCCAGCAAGGCCGCGATCAACGCGCTGACGCGGGCGATGGCGCTCGACCACGCCGCCGACGGCATCCGCGCGAACGTGGTGTGCCCGGGGTCGGTCGACACCCCGATGCTGCGCTGGGCCGCCGACCTGTTCCGCGGGGAGGCGAGCCAGGACGCGCAGGTCGCCGAGTGGGGACGGGCGCATCCGCTCGGACGGGTGGCGGGCGCGGCCGAGGTCGCCGAGGTGGTCGCGTTCCTCGCCGGGCCGCGCTCGTCGTTCGTGACCGGCGCCGAGCACCGCGTGGACGGCGGCCTCCTCGCCCGCAACCCGGCCGCACTCCCAGAGATCTAGACACCAAGTCATCTAATGAATAATGATGTGGCGCACGGGCCGCGTGTGAACCGCCAACCCCATCCGTTTCCTGGTTCACACGGTGTGAGCTCGCGGAGGTTCCCCATGCAGGATCCCGTCCCCTCCCGCCCCTCCTCTCCCGCCCGACCACGAATCCGGCGGCGGACGCGCGCCGCCGCCCTCACGTCCGCCCTGGTGCTCGGCGCCGGGCTGGCCACCGTCCCGGCCGTCCCGGCCGCCGCCGTCTCACCCGGAAACGGCCACGGAAAGGGCCACGGCAAAGGCCACGGGAACAGCGCCGCCGGGCCGGCCTGCTCCGGCCGCCCCGCGCCGACGTTCGGCACGGCCACGCCGAACACGGCCGTGAACGGCAAGTTCACCGCCTACGGCAACAGCAACGCCCTCCTGGACGACTGGACCGGCGCCGACACCACGTACTCGCTGAAGCTGTCGGACGGGCGCCTCGTCTACGCCTACTCCGACACGTTCCTCGGCAAGGTCAACGCGGACGGCTCCCGCCCGCTCACCGTCGACGACGGCGGGACGACCCCGTTCATCAACAGCTCCTTCGTCGTGCAGTCCGCCGGCGGCCGGCTCACCACCGTCCACGGCGGGACGGCCGCCGACCCGAAGGCGGTCATGCCGCCCGCCCAGCCGGCCCACTGGTACTGGGCCGGTGACCTCACCCAGAGCGGCTCGGAGATCCAGCAGCTCTACCGCGAGTACTACGACCCCGACCCGGCCAACGGCACCGGCTGGGACATGAAGTTCAAGGACAACGTCCTCGCACGCTTCTCCACCGGAGACCTGTCCGAGCCCACGCAGGTGAGGGCGATGCCGTCCGCCGCCGGCGTCCAGTGGGGCTCGGCGCTGCTCAAGGACGGCGGCCACACCTACATCTACGGCACCGAGGACTACACCGACCCCGACACCAAGGTGAACACCAAGTACCTGCACATCGCGCGGGTGAACGGCACCGACCTGCGCGGCACGTGGCAGTACCGGACGGCGGACGGCTGGTCGTGGTCGGAGACGGCCTCGGCGCGGCTGATGAGCGGCGTGTCCAACGAGTTCAGCGTCACCCGGCGCGGCTCGCACTACATCATGGTCAACCAGGACACGAAGATCGCCTTCGGCGCCGAGATCGACGTCCTGCTGTCCTGCTCGGCCGCCGGGCCCTTCACCGCCGAACAGACCGTCTACTCGACGCCCGAGACCGGCGCCTGGGGCTCCTACGGCGACCCGGACGTCTACACCTACAACGCCCATCAGCACGCCTCGCTGTCCTCCAGCGGCAACCTCGTCATCTCCTACAACGTGAACAGCCTGGACACCACCAAGGGCCCGGAGAACGACAACTACCGGGACGTCACCATCTACCGGGCGCGCTACGTCAACCTGCCGGTCTCCGGCTGAGCCGCGGCATCGCCGTTCCGTCCACGGCGGTACCGCTTCCCACGCGCCCCCGGGTGACCTCCCGCCCGGGGGCGCGTCCCTCCCCTTCGGACATGGAGGTCTCATGGACGCCGAACTGGCCGCCGCGCTCGACGGAATGCCCCATGTCGGGCTGGCCGACCCGCTCAAGGCCCGAACGGCGATGCGCGACCTCGTCGCCGCCCTGGGAGAGCCGGAGACCGACGGCCGCGCGGACGTCGAGGGCCGGACGATTCCGGGGCCGCCCGGCGCGCCGCCCGTGCCCGTGCGGATCTACCGGCCGCGGGACGCGCCGCGGCCGGTGCCCGTTCTCGTGTACTTCCACGGCGGCGGGTTCGTCACCGGCGGCCTGGAGAACGAGCACGGCCGCTGCGTGAAATTCGCCGCCGAGGACGGGATCGCGGTCGTGTCGGTCGGCTACCGGCTCGCGCCCGAGCATCCGTACCCCGCCGGGTTCGAGGACTGCTACGCGGCGACGGCGTGGGCGCACGAGCACGCGGCCGGGTTCGGCGGCGACCCGGCACGGGTCGCGGTGGGCGGGGGGAGCGCCGGGGGCGCGCTGGCCGCCGCCGTGGCACTGCGCGCACGGGACGAGGGCGGCCCGCCGCTGGTGTTCCAGATGCTGCTCTATCCCGTCCTGGACGACCGCATGGACACCCCGTCGATGCGGGCGTTCACCGAGCCGCCGCTGTTCAACCGCACCGACGTCGAGCACATGTGGCGGCACTACCTGGGCGGGCGCGCCGACGTCCCGGCGTATGCGGCGCCCGCGCGCGCGGCCGACCTGGGCGGCCTGCCGCCCGCGTACGTGCTGGTCGCGGAGTTCGACCCGCTGCGGGACGAGGACCTCGCCTACGCGCACCGCCTGATCGTCTCGGGGGTCCCCACCGAGGTCCACCATGTGCCGGGCGCCTGCCACGGGTTCGACGGCATCATGAGCGCGCGGCTGGGACGGCTGGCGTTCGAGGAGGAGCGCGCCGTCCTGCGGCGGAACCTCGCCGCTGACCTCGCCGGAAGGCTGGACAGCACAGTCGCTAAGTGATTAGATGACTTTACTTCTTTGGGAACGAGGTGGCGATGTCACACGATGTGGCCCGGCCGAGCCTGGCGGACGCGCTGACCGAGCGGATGCTGGAGCTGATCAGGTCGGACGGCCTGCGCGCCGGCGACCGGCTGCCGTCGGCGCGCGAGCTGTCGCAGCGCTTCGCGGTGACCACGCCGACGCTGCGGGAGGCGCTGCGCCGCCTGGAGGCGACCGGGGCGATCCAGCTCCGGCACGGCTCGGGCATCTACGTGGGCGCCGACCTCGAACGCGTGATCATCCCGAACCCGAACGTCCGGACGCTGGACGGCGACCGGCTGCTCCAGCTCCTGGACGCCCGGCTGCTCATCGAGCCGCCGCTGGCCGCGCAGGCCGCCCACCGGTCCGAGCCCGGCGACCTCGAGACGCTCCGGACCGTCCTGGCCGAGGCCGCCCAGAACCTGACCCCCGGCGAGGAGGCCGAGGCGCGGCTGCACGACGCCAACATGGCCTTCCACCGGGCCGCCGCCGGCGCCGCCGGCAACTCCGTCCTCTGCGAGGTCATCGACTCGCTGCTGATGGTGCACTCCTCCGAGCAGCGCGAGATACAGCGGATCTTCGACGACCGCACCCGTGACTACGAGGAGCACCGGGCGATCCTCGGTGCCATCGAGGCCGGCGCGGAACGGGAGGCCGAGGAGTTCATGCGCTCCCACCTCGCCGACGTCAAACACGTGATCGAGCAGCGGCTCGGCTGAGCGAGCCGCACCCCCTGCCGCACACCCCCGCAAACCCTGCAACCCCTGAAGTCCCCGCCGCCCGGCGGACGCGCCGCGCGGTCTGTTCGTCCTCCCCGAAGACCCGACCCCAAGACCTTCGACCACCCCGATCGGGCACCACCCGATGAAGGAGGCTCACCATGTTGTCGTCCAAGCGACTGCGGGTGACCGCGTTCACCATGGGCGCGCTGCTGCTCGCCGCCGGCTGCGGATCCGGCGACGGCGGCGGCGACAAGACTGAGCTGAAGCTCTACAACGACAAGGGCGCCTGGAAGCCCTTCTTCGAGCAGATGGCCGTGCTCGGCGAGCAGCAGACCGGGCTCGGCATGAAACCGGTCGGCTACACCGACGAACCGACCTACACGGCGTTCATCAAGAGCTCGTTCCGCACCAACGTCAAACCGGACCTGTTCACCTGGACGACCGGCGGGCGGCTGAAGGAGATCGTCGAGCAGAACCAGGTCGCCGAGACGACGAAGCTCTGGCAGGACGCCATCCAGAGCGGCGACCTGACCGAGGAGCTGAAGACCTACTACACGGTCGACGGCAAGCAGTACTGCGTCCCGCTGAACACCGCCTACTGGGGCATGTTCTACAACAAGAAGCTCTTCGCCAAGCACGACCTGAAGCCGCCCAAGACCTGGGCGGAGCTCGAGAAGCTCGCCCAGACGCTCAAGTCGAAGGGCCAGGTGCCCTTCAACCAGACCACCCCGACGTCGCTGTTCTCCTTCGCCTGGTTCGAGCAGCTCCTCGCCGGCAGCGACCCCGACCTCTACGACCGGCTGTCGAAGGGCGAGGCGTCCTACACCGACCCCGGCGTGGTGAAGGTGATGGAGCGCTGGAAGTCGATGATCGACGCCGGCTACTTCACCAAGCCGGGCGACAAGGCCGACCCCGCCGACCACTTCAAGTCGGGCGAGGCCGCCATGGTCATCAACGGGACGTGGTTCAACACGAGCATGACCCAGCGCGGCCTCAAGCAGGGCGAGGACTACGGGTTCTTCTTCATCCCGAACGTCGACCCGTCGCTGCAGAAGCGGTCGCTGATCTTCGAGAGCGGGCCGCTGTGCTCGCTGCGCAAGGCCCCCGACCCGGACGCCAGCATGAAGTACCTCAAGTGGTGGATCACGCCCGCGGCCCAGGAGAAGTGGGCGAACGCGCGCGGCGACGTGTCCGGCAACCCGAAGGTGAAGGTCGCCGACCCCGAGCTGGACAAGGTCACCAAGGAGGCCGCGTCGAACGAGAACCGGCTCATCCTGCGCTACTTCGAGGCGGCGCCGGCGCCCGTCCTCACCGAGGCGCTCAGCGGGTTCGACAAGTTCCTCAACGAGCCCGGCTCGTACATGGACGTCCTCAAGAACATCCAGAAGGTGAACGAGGACTACTGGAAGTCGCAAAAGGGCGGAAGCTGATCCATTCATGAGGCTGGTCCATTCATGAGCACCCACAAGGCCACCGCCGACCGCCCGGCGCCGGCGGTGGCGCGCGGGCACCGTCCCGGGACCGGCCGCCGCGGCACGCGCGGCGGCCGTCCGGGGAAGGGTTTCGCGCTGCACGGCCGGTTCCGGCACGTCTACATCTCACCGGCGGTGCTGTTCGTCGCGGTCCTGCTCTACCTGCCGTTCCTGTGGACGGCGTACCTGAGCTTCACCTCCTACGACGGGCTCGCGTCACCGGAGTTCACCGGCCTGGACAACTACCGGCGGCTCCTCGAGGACGAGGCCCTGCTCACCTCGATCCGCAACACGCTGCTGTGGGTCGTCGGGACCGTCGCGCTGCCGGTGGGAGGCGGGCTGCTCGTCGCCGTGCTGTCCTACGACGTCAGGGGCGGCGGATGGTTCCGGCTGCCGTTCCTGCTGCCGTACGCGATGTCGGGCGCCGGACTCGGCGTGATCTGGGGCTTCATCCTGCAGCCGGACGGGATGGCGAACCAGATCCTGACGACCCTCGGCATGCCCGGCGGCGACACCGCCTTCCTCCAGGACGGACCGCGCAACACCCTCGCGATGATCGTGGTGTGGACGTGGCAGCAGCTCGGCGTCAACATGCTCCTGTTCGTCGTCGGCCTGCAGTCGATCCCCAAGGGGCCCATCGAGGCCGCCCGCATCGACGGCGCGTCCGGATGGTCGATGTTCCGGCACGTCACCTGGCCGCTGATGCGGCCCATCACCACGGTCGTGCTCGGCCTCGCGCTCGTCGCGGGCCTGAAGAACTTCGACATCGTCTGGGTGATGACGCAGGGCGGGCCGGGACGCTCGTCCGAGACGCTCGCCGTGACCATGTACCGCGACGTGTTCGTCGCCAACGAGTACGGATACGGCTCGGCGGTCGCGATCCTGCTGACCACCATCACGGGCCTGGCCTCGTACGTCTACCTGCGCCGCCAGATCGGCAAGGAGGATGCGTCATGAGGGAGCGAAACGGCGGCCTGCGGGCGGGCGCCGTGAACCGGACGGTGCGCCGGGCCGTGCTGGCCGTGCTCGGCGTGGTGTGGCTGTTCCCCACGTACCTGATCGTGGCGAACGCCGTCCGCCCCGCGGACGACTACGACCCGGCCGACTCGGTGTCGCCGCCGTCGTCGATCGGCCTGTTCGACAACATCGCGCAGGCGTGGGAGCAGACCGCCGTCGGCGGCTCGCTGCTGAGCACGCTGCTCTACAGCGTCGTCTCCCCGGCACTGGCCGTCCTGCTGGGCGCGCTCGCCGGGTACGCGATCGTGGTGCTGCGCCTCAAGCACGGCTTCACCTGGTTCGTGGTGATCTTCGCCGGGACCGTGGTGCCGTTCCAGATGCTGCTGGTGCCGCTGTTCGTCGGCTACAGCAAGGTGGCGCTGTACGACGACCGGCTCGGGCTGATCCTGATCTACTCGGCGATCAACGTCCCGCTCGCCGCGCTGGTGATGCGCAACTTCTTCGGCAACGTCGCCGTGTCGATCTTCGAGGCGGCGCGGCTGGACGGCGCGTCCACGTTCCGCATCTTCTGGCGGATCTACCTCCCGCTGTCCTCGGCGGCGCTCGCCGCCGTGTTCATCCTGGAGTTCACCTTCGTGTGGAACGACCTGCTGTTCGGCCTGACGCTGTCGCAGTCGGAGAACGTCCGGCCGGTGTGGGCGGAGCTGTCGGCGCTCACCACCGACGTGTACGCCGGGACGCCCGTGCCGATCGCGCTGGCCGCCGGGCTGGTGGTCTCGCTGCCGACGGTCGTGCTGTTCCTCGCGACCCAGCGGCTGTTCACGCGCGGGCTGACCCTCGCCCAGTTCTGACACCGAAGAGAAAGCCCCCTGAAAGCTCCCCAGAGAAGGATTGACGCTGAGAGATGACGAGTCGCCTGCTTCAGGCGAGCCTCGGCTCGCCCGACTATGACGGGATCCGCGACGCGCTGCGCCAGGACACCTCCACCGAGGTCCTCGCGGTGCGCGGGCTGTCCGTCCGCGCCGCCGTGCTCCCGCTGTTCAAGCGGGACGGGACCGGCGCGCTCCGGCAGGCCGTCCGGCTGACGCCGTCCGGCGGCGGACCGGTGGACCTGACGCTCAAGGACGGTGACGCCGTCGTCGCGAGCGCCACCGCCGCGGCCGGCGAGACCGTCACGCTGCTCGTCCCCGAGGTGGACGGCCCGCGCCGCGTCACCCTGGAGGTGCGGCGTCCGGGCGCCGCCGGAGCGGACGGCCTCGTCGGCGCCGCTCCGCTCGACATCACTCCGCAGCGCAAGTGGAACGTGTTCGTTGTCCACCACTCGCACCTGGACATCGGCTACACCGACACGCAGGGCACCGTCCTCCGGCACCACCTGGACTACCTCGACGCGGCGCTGCGGCTGTCGCGGCAGACCGACGGGCGCCCGGACGACGCCCGGTTCCGCTGGTCGGTGGAGTCGTCGATGCCGGCGCTGCGCTGGCTCGCGACACGTCCCGACGACCAGGTCGCCGAGTTCACCGAGCGGGCCCGCGCGGGCGACATCGAGGTCACCGCGTTCCCGATGCAGCTGCACACGGAGGCGTGCTCGACGGAGGAGCTGTACCGGCAGCTCCGCTTCGTCGAGCACCTGCGGCACACGTACGGCATCGAGGTCCGGTCGGCCATGCACACCGACATCCCGGGCGCGGTCGCCGGGACCGTGGACGCGCTGAACGCGGCCGGCGTCCGGTACCTGGCCGCGGCGCACAACTGGGCCGGGCGGTCCGTCCCCTACATCACGGGCGGCGACAAGCTCGCCCGCCCGTTCCGGTGGCGGTCGCCCGGCGGCGGCGAGCTGATCGTCTGGTTCACCGACACCCCCCACGGCATGGCCTACATGGAGGGCAACACCGTCGGTCTCGTTGACGGCTACGACCTCGCCGAGGACCTGCTGCCCCGCTACCTCGGCTCCCTCGCCGACCGCCCCTACCCGTACGGGCCCGGGACGTTCGGCTGGTACGCCGCGCCCGGCCAGGTCGGCGCCGCCAAGGATCCCGACTTCCTGGACGCCGTCCACCTGCGCGTGCAGGGCGCCCACGCCGACAACGCCGGTCCGTCGATCGTCCCCGCCGACATTGCGCACCGGTGGAACGAGACGTGGGCGTACCCGCGGCTGCGGATGGCGACCAACGCCGACTTCTTCGAATACGTCGAGGAGCACCACGCCGGCCGGCTCCAGACCCACGAGGGCGACTGGACCGACTGGTGGGCCGACGGCCTCGGCTCCGGCGCCCGCCCCCTCGGCCACGTCCGCCGCGCGCAGAACATCCTGCGGTCCGCCGAGACGCTGCACGCCCTCGCCGACGAGCGCAGCGGCGACCGGACGGGCGCGTCCGCCGCGATCGACGAGGCGTACGACCGCGCCGCGCTGTTCGACGAGCACACCTGGGGCGCCGCGAACCCGTGGGAGGACGCCGAAGAGGGCGGCGACTCCGGCGCCCTGCAGTGGACCCGCAAGTCCCAGGTCGGGTACCAGGCCCACGACGACGCGCTCGACCTGCTCCAGTCCGGCGCCCGGCGGCTCGGCGCGACGTTCGGGGCGGCGCCGGACGCGCTCGCGTCGTTCCTCGTCGTCAACCCCGGCACCGCCGCCCGCACCGACGTGGCCCGCGCGTTCCTGCCCCGCGACGTCGTCGCCGCGGACGTCCCGATCACCCTCGTGGACGCCCGCACCGGCGAGCCCGTCCCGCACCGCGAGGAGGAGGTCGACCCCGACGAGTGGCCCACCCGTCCCATCGGACGCCACCTGGAGGCGGTGCTCCCGGACGTCCCCGGCCACGGGCACGTCCGGGTCGACGTGGTGCGCGGCGACGCCGCCGCGCCCCCGGTCGACCTCGGCGCCGACGGGACGATCGAGAACGAGTTCTACCGCGTCGCCTACGACGTCAAGGAAGGCCACATCGGCTCGGTGTTCGACAAGGCCGCCGGCCGCGAACTGGTGAACTCCGGCTCCGTCGCAGGGTTCGGACAGTACGTCTACGACCGGTACGCCACCGCGCCGCACTTCAACCACATGTCCGGGCACATGCTCGTCCACGACAAGACCATGCTCGGCGACCGGGCCGTCGGCACCCACGCGACCGTCACCGAGTGCGTGCGCACCCCGGCCGGGGAACGGCTCGTCATCGAGCAGCACGGCAAGGGCGTCGACTGGCTGCGCACCACCATCGACCTGTACGCCGGCGTCCCCCGCATCGACGTCCGCTACCAGCTCGGCAAGCAGCCCACGGCGGCGAAGGAGGCGGTGTTCTTCGCGTTCCCGTTCGCCGTGGACGGGCCGCCCGCCGCCTGGGAGCTGACCGGCGGCGTCGGCGGCACCCGCGTCCCGAGCGTCCCCGGATCGGCCGAGCACATGCGCCCCATCCGCCACTGGGTCGCGTTCGAGGACCCCGACCTGACCGTCGCGTGGGCCACGCTGGAGGCGCCGCTCGTCCAGTTCGGCTCCATCCACATGCCGTACGCGCCGTTCCCGCCGACCCTCGACAACGAGGACGGCACCGTCTACTCGTGGGCGCTGAACAACATCTGGGACACCAACTTCCCGTCCCAGCAGCAGGGCGAGACCACCTTCCGCTACGCCCTCGCGTCCGGCGCCGCCGGGTCGGGCCGCAGGCTCGGCGCCCGCACGGCCGCCGGCCTCACCGACCCGTTCGTCGCCACCCTCGCCACGGGCACCGCGCCCGCGGCCGAGAACGGGACGTTCCTGCACGTGGACGACCCGGACGTGCTCGTCACCTCGGTGGGCCGCGCACGCGACGGCGACGGGCTGGCCGTCCGGCTCCAGTCGCTCGCCGCCGACACGGTGGAGACCCGGCTGCACGTGCCGGGCGTCACCCGCGCGCTGCTGAGCGGCGGTCTGGAGCGTGACCCGGCGGAACTGCCCGCCCGGGACGGCACGATGACGGTACGGCTGCCCGCGTGCGGCGTCGCCACCGTCACCGTCCTGCGTTGAACGGCACGGCGTCGAGCATGGATCGGGGACACATGAAGATCACAGGTATCCGCGCCACCACGGTCACCGTGCCGCTGGAGGCGCCGCTCCTGCACAGCAACGGCGCGCACTGGGGCCGTTTCGTCCGGACGATCGTGGAGGTCGAGGCCGACAACGGCCTCGTCGGGCTCGGCGAGATGGGCGGCGGCGGGCAGAGCGCCGAGGCCGCCTTCCAGGCCCTCGCGCCGCACCTGGAGGGGCACGACCCGTTCGAGCTGGAGACCCTCCGCTTCAAGATCGCCAACCCGACGGCGAGCCTCTACAACAACCGCACCCAGATCCTCGCCGCGATCGAGTTCGCCTGCCTGGACCTCGTCGGCCAGTACCTCGGCGTCCCGGTGCACGACCTGCTCGGCGGCCGCATCCGCGACTCCGTCCCGTTCGCGTCCTACCTCTTCTACCGCTACCCGGGCGCGGGCGGGTCCCCGGAGGTCCGCACCCCGGACCAGCTCGTCGAGCACGCCCGCGCGCTCAAGGACCTGCACGGGTTCGGCGTCCACAAGCTCAAGGGCGGCGTGTTCCCGCCCGGCCACGAACTGGAGTGCTACAAGGCGCTCGCGGACGCGTTCCCCGGCGACCGGTTCCGCTACGACCCCAACTCCGTGCTCAGCCTCGAGGAGGGCCTGCGGTTCGGGAAGGCGATCGAGGACCTCGACAACGACTACCTCGAAGACCCCGTCCTCGGCCTGGAGGGGCTCCGGCTCGTGCGCGAGCGGGTGAACGTCCCCCTCGCCACCAACACCGTCGTCGTGAACTTCGAGCAGCTCGCCGCCAACGTGCTGCGCCGCAGCGCGGACGTCGTCCTCCTCGACACCACGTTCTGGGGCGGCATCCGTCCCTGCGTGAAGGCCGCCGCCGTGTGCGAGACCTTCCAGATCGGCGTGGCCGTGCACTCCTCCGGCGAACTCGGCATCCAGCTCGCCACCATGCTGCACCTCGGCGCCGTCCTGCCCAACCTCACCTACGCTGCCGACGCCCACTACCACCACCTCACCGACGACGTCATCGAGGGCGGTCCCATGCGCTACGCGGACGGCAGGATCCCGGTGCCCTCCGGCCCCGGCCTCGGCGTCCGCCTGGACCGTGACAAGGTCGCCGAGTACGCCGAGCTGTACCGGGAACTCGGCGGCTACCCCTACGACCGCGACCCCGGCCGCCCCGGCTGGTACCCGCTCGTCCCCAACGACCGCTGGGCGGACCCGTCCGTCCCGCTCGCTCCGCTCGAATAACCTGCGGTTGTGATCCGATTCGCCACCCCCGACGACGTCCCGGCCATCCTGCGGCTCATCCGCGATCTCGCGGAGTACGAGCGCGCCCTGCACGAGGTGAAGGCGACCGAGGCGCAGCTGCACAAGAGCCTGTTCGGCGACGACCCGAAGGTCTTCGCCCACGTCGCCGAACACGACGGCCGCGTCGTCGGGGTCTCGTTGTGGTTCCTCACGTTCTCCACGTGGAACGGCACGCACGGCATCTACCTGGAGGACCTGTACGTCGACCCGGACGTCCGCGGTCACGGCTACGGCAAGGCCCTCCTCACCGAACTGACCCGCATCGCCGACGACCGAGGCTACGAACGAGTCGAATGGGCCGTCCTCAACTGGAACAAGCCGGCCATCGAGTTCTACGAGGCCCTGGGCGCCCGCCCACAGGACGAGTGGACGGTCTACCGCCTCACCGGCGACACCCTCACCAAGGCCGCCCGCTCCTGAAGACCGCCCGCTCCTGAAGGCGGGCCGGGCATGGGACGCGGGCCGAGCATGGACGCGGGCCGAGCATGGACGCGGGCCGAGCATGGACGCGGGCAATGCTTGAAGGCCGCGCGGCCCTGGCCGCCCGATCTCGAATGCCGGCGGGGCATGGGTGCGGGCGAGGCATGCGGGGGCAGGCCATGCGGGGGCGGGGCAGGGACGGGGGGCGGGCATGAACAAGGCCCAGCCCGGTTTCGGGCTGGGCCTCAGTGTCCGGGCCGGTCAGCCCTTCTTGGTCTCCCAGAAGATGTCGCTGATCTCGGCGATCTTCGCGAGCAGGTCGTCGGCGACCTTGGTGTCCATGGTGGCCTTGGTGCCGCCGCCACCGCCGGCGAGCTTGGTCGCCTCGTTGAACAGCTGGTGGAGCTGCGGGTACTTCTCGAAGTGCGGCGGCTTGAAGTAGTCGGTCCAGAGCACCCACAGGTGGTGCTTGACCAGCTCCGAGCGCTGCTCCTTGATCAGGATCGCCCGGGCACGGAACTCGGGGTCCTCGTTGGCGGCGTACTTCTCAGTGATCGCCTTGACCGACTCGGCCTCGATCCGGGCCTGCGCCGGGTCGTAGACGCCACACGGCAGGTCGCAGTGCGCGGAGACCGTCGTCTTCGGGCGCAGAAGCTTGAGCAACACCTGCGAATCCCTTCCCTCGTTGCGGATCATGGTCAGGTCACCGACATTACCCTTGTGCTCCCGGCCACGTCCGGCCAGGGCGCTCGGTATTTCGGCCTAAGACCGGGCCGCGGCGCGGTCTGGAACCCTTCCGGCAGTGTTCATGACCGCCGGCCGGCAATCTATGCGGGCGAACGAGGAGGATCATGCGGATGCGCGGGCCGATGCTGTGGGGCCTCGCCGGCGGGGCGGTGCTCGCCCTGGCCGGCCTGTGGCGGCGGCTGCTGGCCGTCGAGGTCGCCGGCGACTCGATGCTGCCCGGGCTGCGGCCGGGGGACTGGCTGCTCGTGCGCGCCGGTGCCCGTCCCGCGCCGGGCGACGTCGTCGTCGCGCGGCACCCGGAACGCCCCGGCCTCCTCATCGTCAAACGCGCCGGCCACCGGTCGGCGGACGGGTGGTGGCTGGAGAGCGACAACCAGGGTGCCCAGGGCCGCCGTGACAGCTGGGACTTCGGTGCCGTGCCCGAAGCGCTGGTCCTCGGACGGGTCGTCGCGCGCTACTGGCCGCTGTCGCGTGCCGGGACGTTCACGCGGGGCGCGCTCGGGTGGCAGGCGGCGGTGACGCTCGGCCGGCCGGCGCAGCGGTCCGAACAATAACGGCGCGACCGGTTCGCGGTCGTGTCGAAGAACACCCGCTCGCAGCCCTCCGCCCGGCACAGCCCGAGCCGGTCGATGCCCTGGTCGGCGATCTTCGCCGCGAGGCCCATCGCGGTGCGGGCCGCATAACGGTCGGGTATCGAGCCGGCCTCATTGAAGTGCAGATGCCAGTCCTGGCCGTCGTGGCGGGAGACCTGCGGATGGACCGGATGATGGATCAGCAGCGTGTTGAGGCGGTCCACCGCGTCGTCCTCGTCCCCGCGCGCGGCCGAGACGAAGATGGCGCGCAGTTGCGCGCGGAGTTCGCGCATGGCGTCGAGATCGCGGTGCGCGATCCGCCCCCCGAGATGCGGCCGGTGCACCAGCAGGGCCCGCAGCCCTTCGAGATCACGCAGGTCGTCCTGTCGGCCACGCTGCGTGTTCACGAGATCGATCGCCAGGTCTGCGTACGAGGCGAGGTCCACTTTCGCTCCTGACGGACTCGACCTGAACGGACGAACTGGCCAAGAGTTATTCCCTCGTGACGGAAACTACACAGATTCTTGGGAAACGGCCCGCGTTCCACGGCGGGAACGCGGGCCGTCCGAAATGCAAGATCGCGGGCCGGATCAGATCCGGTTGACGCCCTCCTTGCGGGCCTGCTCGGCCACCGCACGGGTGACGGCCGGGGCGACGCGGTCGTCGAACGGGCCGGGGATGACGTAGTCGGGGGTGAGGTCGTCGCCGACGATGCCGGCGAGCGCGTTGGCCGCGGCCAGCTTCATGCCCTCGGTGATCGAGCGCGCCCGGACGTCCAGCGCGCCGCGGAAGATGCCGGGGAACGCCAGCACGTTGTTGATCTGGTTCGGGTAGTCGCTGCGGCCGGTCGCGACGACCTTGGCGTGCCGCCGCGCCACCTCGGGGTGCACCTCGGGGGTGGGGTTGGACAGCGCGAAGACGATCGCGTTCTCCGACATCGTGGCGACGCACGACTCGTGGACGGTGCCGCCGGACAGGCCGATGAAGACGTCGGCGCCGCGCAGCGCCTCCTCGGTGGAACCCTTGAGGTGCGACCGGTTGGTGATCGCGGCGATCTGCGTCTTGATCGGGTTGAGCCCGTCGCGGCCCTCGTAGATGAGGCCCTTGCTGTCCGACAGCGCTATGTCGCCGATGCCGCCCTCGATCAGCATCTTGGAGACGGCGATGCCGGACGCGCCCGCGCCGGCCACGACCGCGCGCAGCTCCGACAGCGGCTTGCCGACCTGGCGGGCCGCGTTCTTGAGGGCGGCGAGCGCCACGATCGCGGTGCCGTGCTGGTCGTCGTGGAAGACGGGGATGTCGAGCGCGGCGCGGAGCCGGTCCTCGATCTCGAAGCAGCGGGGGGCGCTGATGTCCTCCAGGTTGATGCCGCCGAAGCTCGGCGCCATCCGGATCACGGTGTCGACGATCTCGTCCACGCCCGTGCAGTTCAGCGCGATCGGCACGGAGTCGACGTCGGCGAACTCCTTGAACAGCAGGGACTTGCCCTCCATGACCGGCATGGACGCGGCGGGGCCGATGTCGCCGAGCCCGAGCACGGCGGTGCCGTCGGTGATGACGGCGACGACCCTGGACGTCCAGGTGTAGTCGTAGGCCAGTTCGGGACGGTCGGCGATCGCGGTGCAGACCCGGGCGACGCCCGGCGTGTAGGCCAGCGAAAGATCGTCTTTGTTGCGGACCGGAATGGTCGACCGCATTTCCAGCTTGCCGCCGCGGTGCAGCGAAAAGGCCGGATCATCGTCGAGCGAGGATGGTTCGGTGGGAATGGGCTCAGCAGCCACAGCGACCCCTGTCAGTGAAAGTTGGCTTTCTTGCGATGCCGCCGCGGTGGTGGAGGCGTGGTGGCCGGTCACCTGGTGGTCATCTCGCGACGTACGGGGGTCACCCGTTGTGCGATTCTCTCATACCGCCCTCCGCGCGCCCGGAGTCCGGGGTGGTGGTGACCATCACGTGACGGTTGCCACATGTGGTGGGCCGGTCGCGGAGGGTACACGTGCGTTGGGGTGGTAGACGGTTCCGGCGCTCCGTCGTTGCGTGATTGTTTCGGACCCTTTATCCAGATCAGGGAGGTTGTACGCCAAAATATGCACCTGACCTTCGGATCTGTACGGATCCGACGCAACCACTTGGAGGGGGACCATGATCATCGGTTCTCTGCGCCGTCGCGCCGTCGCGGCGAGCGCGCTCGTGCTGACGGGCGCACTCGCCCTGTCCGCATGTGGCGACAGTAACGACACGGGAGACACGGGCGACTCCGGCTCGAACACGAGCGCGGACGCGAAACTGGCGGCCATGGTCCCGGACGCGATCAAGAGCGATGGCAAGATCGTCGTCGGCACCGACGCGTCCTACCCGCCCAACGAGTCGGTCGACCCGGCCACGCAGAAGATCGTCGGCTGGGACGTCCAGCTGTTCGACGCCGTCGCGGCCAAGCTCGGCCTGAAGACCGAGTACCACAACGCGGGCTTCGACACGATCATCCCGGGCGTCCAGTCCGGCAAGTACGAGGCCGGCGTCTCCTCCTTCACCGACACCAAGGAGCGCGAGCAGGCCGTCGACTTCGTCACCTACTACTCGGCGGGGACGGCCTGGGCGGCCCTCAAGGGCAACCCCAAGGGCGTCAACCCCGACGACGCCTGCGGCAAGAGCATCGGCGTCCAGCAGGGCACCGTGCAGGTCGAGGACCTCACGGCGAAGAGCAAGAAGTGCACCGACGCGGGCAAGCCGGCCATCAAGCAGGTCGTCCGCAAGCAGCAGACCGAGGTCAACAACGACCTGGTCGCGGGCAAGGTCGACGCGATGGCCGCCGACTCGCCGATCATCGGTGACGCGGTCAAGAAGACCGGCAAGCTGGAGATCATCGGCCAGGTCTACGACACCGCGCCGTACGGCTACACCTTCGGCAAGAACTCCGGCCAGTTCAAGGACGCCGTGCTCGCCGCGGTGAAGGCGCTCATCGCCGACGGCACCTACAAGAAGATCCTCACCGAGAACGGCGTGGAGAGCGGCGCGATCACCGAGCCGGCGATCAACGCGGCGCAGAGCTGATCGGATGACGGTCGACAGCGACGTCGAGAAGGGACGGCCCGAAGCGATCCGGGCCGTCCCCGTCCGGCATCCCGGCCGGTGGGCCGCCGCGGCGGTCGTGCTGGTGCTGGTCGCGATGTTCGTCCACTTCCTGCTCACCAGCGACGCGCTGGACTGGCCGGAGCAGCGCAAGTTCATCTTCTCCATCGCGGTGCTCAAGGGCGTCCGCAACACGATCCTGCTCACCCTCACCGCGATGATCGGCGGCGTGCTGCTGGGCACCGTCCTCGCGCTGATGCGGCTGTCGCCCAATCCGCTGCTGCGCGGCGCGTCCTGGTTCTACCTGTGGTTCTTCCGCGGGACGCCGCTCTACACGCAGCTGCTCATCTGGGGCGCGATCGGCTCGCTGTTCCCGACCGTCGGGATCGGCATCCCGTTCGGCCCCGAGTTCCACACATGGCAGACGCAGGCGCTCGTCACCGCCATGATCGCCGCGGGACTCGGGCTGATCCTCAACGAGGCCGCATACATGGCGGAGATCATCCGGGCCGGGATCCTGTCGGTGGACGAGGGGCAGCAGGAGGCGGCGAGCGCGCTCGGCATGTCCCGGATGCAGACCATGGGCCGGATCGTGCTGCCGCAGGCGATGCGGGTCATCATCCCGCCGACCGGCAACGAGGCGCTCTCGATGATGAAGAACACCTCGCTGGTCGCGGCGATCCCGTTCTCCGAGCTGACGTTCACCGCACAGACCATCTACGCCAGCACCTACAAGATCATTCCGATGCTGGTGATGGCGTGCCTGTGGTACCTGCTGCTGTCATCGCTGATGATGGTGGGCCAGCACTACCTGGAGCGCCACTTCAGCCGCGGGGTCGGCAGGGGGACGACGTCGCGCGAGCCGCGGGTCCGCTTCCGGGGCGGGGGCGGTGGCCAGTGAGCGGAGGTGAGGACATCGTGAGCAACTCCCTCTCGAAGGAGCCCGCGCCGACGCCCGCGCCCGAGAGCGGCGGCCTGATGGTCAAGGCCGAGCGGGTGCACAAGTCGTTCGGCCGGCTGGAGGTGCTGAAGGGCATCGACCTGGAGGTCCGGCAGGGCGAGGTGATGTGCGTCGTCGGGCCGTCCGGGTCGGGCAAGTCCACCTTCCTGCGCTGCATCAACCACCTGGAGAAGATCAACGCCGGGCGGCTGTGGGTGAACGGCCATCTCGTCGGCTACCGGCAGCAGGGCGGCAAGCTCTACGAGCTGCGCGACCGGGAGGTCGCCGCGCAGCGCCGCGAGATCGGCATGGTGTTCCAGCGCTTCAACCTCTTCCCCCACAAGACGGCGCTGGAGAACGTCATGGGGGCGCCGATCTGGGTCAAGGGGCTGCCGAGGGACCAGGTCAGGGAGCAGGCGATCACGCTGCTGGAGCGCGTCGGGCTGAGCGAGAAGGCGCAGGCGTACCCGTCGCAGCTGTCCGGCGGGCAGCAGCAGCGGGTGGCGATCGCGCGGGCGCTCGCCATGGAGCCCGCGCTGATGCTGTTCGACGAGCCGACGTCCGCGCTGGACCCCGAGCTGGTCGGCGAGGTCCTGGAGGTCATGAAGCAGCTCGCCCTCGACGGCATGACCATGGTCGTGGTCACCCACGAGATGGGTTTCGCCCGCGAGGTCGGCGACTCGCTCGTCTTCATGGACGACGGTGTCGTGGTCGAGGAGGGCACGCCCCGCGAGGTCCTGGCCAACCCGCAGCACCAGCGCACCCGGGACTTCCTCTCCAAGGTTCTCTGACCCGGATTCGGTTTCCTCCACGGTGACGGGGCCCCACGGCGGGTGGGCCCCGTCACCGTGGGACGCGGCCCGCCCAGGGCCTGCCGAGCGCGGCCGTCAGGGCCGCGGGGGCTTGCGTGCGACGCCGCCTACGCAGGCGACTTCGGGAGGCTCCCCCTGGGCGCCGGGTTCGGGGCGCCATCGTGTCACGGGCACGACGCCGGGTTCTACGATCTCCAGGCCGTCGAGGTAGCGGGCGATCTGCTCGGGGCTGCGGGGCGTGTAGGAGATTCCGCCGCTGCCCGCGTTGTAGGCCCGGATGGCCTCCACATAGTCGGGGTCGGTGTCGGTGCCGTCGTAGACCGCCAGGTAGCTGCCCGGTGGCAGCGCCGCCATCAGCCGGTCCACGATCGACCGGGCCTGATCGTGGTCGTCCACCAGGCCCAGGATGCCCATGAGCATGAGCGCGACCGGACGTTCGAGATCGAGGGTTCCGGCCGCCCGCGCCAGAATCGTGTCGGGGTCGCGGATGTCCGCCTCGATGTAGTCGGTGGCCCCTTCGGGGCTGCTGGTCAGCAGCGCCTTGGCGTGCACCAGCACCAGCGGGTCGTTGTCGACGTAGACGACGCGGGCATCGGGCGCGGCGCGCTGGGCGACCTCATGGGTGTTGTCCATGGTGGGCAGTCCGGTGCCGATGTCCAGGAACTGGCGGATCCCCGCCTCGCCGGCCAGGTATCGCACCACCCGGGTGAGCATGCGCCGGGACTGGCGAGCCATCTCCACCATGCCCGGGAAGGTTTGGAAGACCTTCTCGCCGGCCTGCCGGTCGACGGGGTAGTTGTCCTTGCCTCCCAGCAGGAAGTTCCAGATCCGCGCCGAATGCGGCACGGAGGTGTCGATTCTGGGTTCTGGGCTCATGGAGGCTCCTCGGGTTCGGACCGGTGTCGCCGACGGGTGAGCCGTTGACCGGCTCGCTGTTCGTCGGCGACGACACCCATGGTGTAGCCGCAGGCGGTTTCCATGCTACGGCCGCGACTTTCCGCGGCGGTGCCTTCAGCGATCGATGGCGCGGCGACTCGCCTCGGGTGACGGCCCGAACCAACCCGCCGGGCAGACGGCCGAGGGCGGGTACCGGACGCCGCCCCGTCCGGTACCCGCCCTCGCCGGCCCGCCTTTGAGCGATCAGAGGCGGTTCAGGACGCGGTCGAGCAGCCCGCCCTCAGACGCTGACGCCGAAATCGGACGCGACACCGGCCAGGCCGGACGCGTAGCCCTGCCCGGTCGCCCGGAACTTCCACTCGGCGCCGTTGCGGTACAGCTCGCCGAAGACCATCGCGGTCTCGGTGGAGGCGTCCTCGGACAGGTCGTAGCGGGCCAGTTCGGAACTGTCCGCCTGGTTGACGACGCGGATGAAGGCGTTGCGGACCTGCCCGAAGTTCTGGGCGCGCGCGTCGGCGTCATGGATCGACACCGGGAAGGCGATGCGGGTGACCTCGGCGGGAACCGCGGCGAGGTTCACCTTGATCTGCTCGTCGTCGCCCTCGCCTTCGCCGGTGAGGTTGTCGCCGGTGTGCTCCACCGATCCGTCGGGGCTCTTGAGGTTGTTGAAGAAGACGAAGTGCCCGTTGGAGGGGACCTTGCCCGCCTCGTCCAGCAGCAGCGCGCTCGCGTCGAGGTCGAAGTCGGTGCCCGTGGTCGTGCGGACGTCCCAGCCGAGTCCCACCACGACCGCCGTCAGCCCGGGGGCCTCCTTGGTCAGCGAGACGTTGCCGCCCTTGGAAAGGCTCACACCCATGGCGTTTCTCCTCATGTCGTCGTTCGGGACCGCGTGGAACCGCAGGGCAGGCCGGAGCGTTCGAGAGACGTCGGTCCGCGACGACGGACGTCGCCTGCACGGAACCGACCTCCGGATGGCCGCTGCGGAAGGAAACATGCTATTACACTTGTAGCAGATCACCGAGAACCCCGGTCCGGCAGCTAACGAGGGAGATCTCCGATGGCCTTCTGGGACAAGCTACGCGAGTCTAGCCAGACCATGCAGACCCAGCTCATGGCGAAGAAGAACGACCTCAAGAGCGGCGCCTTCCGGGACGCGAGCATGGCGATGTGCGCACTGGTCGCCGCCGCCGACGGCTCGGTCGACGCGAGCGAACGGCAGCGGACCGCGTCACTGATCACCTCCAACGAGGTACTGCAGAACTTCCCGGCGGCCGACCTGCAGCAGCGCTTCAACGGCTACATCGACAAGCTCACCGCCGACTTCGACTTCGGCAAGGTCGGCGTCCTGCAGGACATCGCCAAGGTGAAGAAGAAGCCCGCCGAGGCCCGCGCCGTCATCCAGATCGGCATCGTCATCGGCGGCGCCGACGGCGACTTCGACGACAACGAGAAGGCCGTCGTCCGCGAGGCCTGCCACGCCGTGGGGCTGCCCCCCGCCGAATTCGAACTCTGACCCCGCCCCGCCAACTCCGCCGCCGTATACCTGAACGGGATGTTGTGCCAGGATGCGCGGCATGAGCTTTGCCGACCGGTATCTGGCCGAGGACGAATCCTTGGTCCATGCCACCCGCCAGCACTGGACCGAGCTGATCGGCGAGTTCGTGATCCTCTGCCTGGTCTGGATCGTCGCCGGTGCGCTGCTGTGGGTCGTCCCGTCCGGCGAGGACTGGGGGCGGATCGCCGACTACGTGGTCCTTGGCGTCGCCGTGGTCCTGTCGCTGTGGTTCTGGCTGATCCCGCTGCTGCGGTGGCGCGGCACCATCTACATCGTCACCACGAAGCGCATCTACAAGCGCAGCGGGTTCCTGACCAAGACCGGGCACAGCATCCCGCTGATCCGCGTCAACGACGTGTCGTTCCGGGTGACGCTGTGGGAGCGGATCTGGCGATACGGGACGCTCGACATCCAGTCCGCCTCCGAGCACGGCATGCTCCGGCTCAAGCGCGTCCCGGACCCCGAGGGCCTGAAGTCCAAGATCTACCAGGCCGTGGACGGGGAGCAGCGCCGCCATCAGACGGGTTCGGGCGCCGCCGACCACGGGTGAAACCTTGGGACGGGCGAGCGTGGCGCGAGCCGCCGTCCGTCAGCGCAGGGTCAGCAGCGGCAGCAGGAAGGCCGCGGCGGCGTGGTCGAGCTGAAGGGTCGCGCCGGTCAGGGAACTGGTGACGAAACCGTTGCCCATGAACAGCAGCGGGCCCGCGACCGCGTTCCTGCCCGGGGGCGAACCCAGCAGCGCCTCGACGCGCTGGACGACCCCGGATTCGGCGAACGCGGCGGCCGGCCCGGTGCTGTGCGGGTGGGCGAGGGCGGCCTTGGCGATCGTGCGGGCGACGACGGCGCGGTCACCGACCGCCTCGGCCGCGTCTTCGTCCGCCCACCGCTCGACCGAGAGCCGCAGCCGCTCGTTCAGCGGACGCAGCGGCGGCAGGACCGCGGAGAGCAGCGCGCCGGACGCCGCGTAGCGGTGGTGGCGGTGCCGCAGGTGGGACGTTTCGTGCTGGAACACCACATGGAGTTCTTCGGCCGTGAATCCGCGGAGCATGCCCCGCGACAGCAGCACCCCGCCGTGCCGGCCGGGGACCGCGATGGCGATCGGAACGTCGGTCTCCAGTGGTTTCCGAGCCTGTACCCGCGCGGTCCGCAGTTCGGCGAGCCAGCCGACGGCGGTCCTGCCGGTGATCAGCAGCCCGGCGGCGGTCAGCAGTACCGCCGGGACGCCCGCCACGTCCGGGACCGGCCTGTCGTCTCCGAACAGCGCCCATTCGGGGACGTGCCCGGCGGCGCCCGGCGCCAGCGACGCCGCGTAGTTGATCGACACGAAGACCCCGGTGCCGAGCGCGGCCACGACGGTCATCGCGCACGTGGTGGCCAGCAGCCGCGCCGACCAGGACGGATGCAGCGGTAACGGCGCCCTGGCGAACACCGTGCTCAATGCCAGCATGATGGCCAGCGGCATGACGGTGAACCAGTTCACTCGCGTTCACCTGGGCCCTCGAGCAGCTCGCGCAAGTGGCGCGCCTCCTCGCTGGTGAGTGTCCGGACGAACCGGTTCAGCACGCTCACGGGATCGCTCGCGTGCCGCAGATGCTCATGCATCCGGCCCGCCACCAGCTCGGACTCGTCCACGGCGAGCCGGTAGTGGTAGTGCCGGCCGGCGCGGGTCCGCGAGACGAGCCCCTTCTCGTGCAACCGGTGCAGGATCGTGTTCACCGTCGTGTACGCCGGGTCGCCGTCCAGCCGTTCCACCAGCTCCGCCGTCCGGGCCGAGCCGCCGAGCCCCGCCAGCGCGGCGAGGACCTCGGCCTCCAACCGCCCCAGCGGTCTACGCGATGGACTACGCGGCACCGGCCTCACCCCTTCGCGCGCATACATCGGGTTCAAAGTAGATCAGGTGCGCGATGCGCACCGCCCGCCGAATACGCCGGCCGGCGCGAACGGACGGCGAGGACCGGGCGCCGCCGCCCGTGGCGGGCGGGCGGCGGCAGGCCCCCCGGGACCGGGGGCGGGCCGTCCGCGTGCAGGGTGGACGGTTAGTGTGCGTTCATGTTCGCTGTCACGGCTACGCAGATCGACGCAGACAATCCGCTGAACGGGCTGACGGCGGGGGAGGCGCCCGACCCCGAGGTACCGGACGGCTGGACGACCGTCACGGTGAAGGCCGCCGCGCTCAACCACCACGACCTCTGGTCCCTCAAGGGCGTCGGCCTGTCCGCCGACAGCCTCCCGATGATCCTCGGCTGCGACGCGGCCGGGGTGGACGAGGACGGCAACGAGGTCATCGTCCACTCGGTGATCGGCGACCCCGCGCGGGGCGGCGGCGACGAGACCCTCGACCCGAAGCGGTCGCTGCTCTCGGAGACGCATCCCGGGACGCTGGCCGAGAAGGTCGCGGTGCCGCGCCGCAACCTCGTCCCCAAGCCCGCCGAGCTGTCGTTCGAGGAGGCGGCCTGCCTGCCGACCGCGTGGCTCACCGCCTACCGGATGCTGTTCGACAAGGCCGGCCTGCAGCCCGGCGCGTCCATCCTGGTGCAGGGCGCGGGCGGCGGCGTCGCGTCCGCCGCGATCGCGCTGGCGTCGGCGGCCGGGTACCGCGTCTACGCGACCAGCCGCAGCGAGGCCAAGCGCAAGCGGGCGCGGGAGCTCGGGGCGGACGCGGCGCTGGAGACGGGCGCGCGGCTCCCCGAGCGGGTGGACGCCGTCATCGAGACCGTCGGGCAGGCGACCTGGTCGCACTCGCTGAAGTCGCTGAAGCCCGGCGGCAAGATCGTGGTGTCCGGCGCCACCAGCGGCCAGGTGCCGCCGGCGGAGCTGAACCGGGTGTTCTTCCTGCAGCTCCAGGTGATCGGCTCCACGATGGGGACGCGCGACCAGCTGGAGCGGCTGGCGCGGTTCCTGGTCAAGACGGGCACCAGGCCGCCGATCGACCGGACGCTGCCGCTGAGCCGGGCCCGGGAGGGCTTCGCCGCGATGGCCGAGGGCGACCTCTTCGGAAAGATCGTCTTCACGCCCTGAGCCGGGCGGTGCGGGCCCGTGGCCGGGGCGTCCCGGTCACGGCCCGCCGTGCTCGTGCTCCCCGTGCCCGTGCCCGTGCTCGTGCTCGTCCTTGCGGGCGCGGTGCCCGTCCCGGCTGAGGACCTCGTCCTTGAGGCGGGCGCGTGCCTCGTCCAGGATCGCCTGGGCGGCGGCGAGGCCGTCGTCGTCGAGGCGGGAGTGCTTGGCGGCCTTGCGGACGTCCTCGACGAACTTGCGGAGCAGGCGCTCCAGCTTGAGGCGGGCGACGTCCTCGCGGGTGCCGGTCGCCGTCTTCCAGGCGTCGTCCCAGCTCTGCCGCCACTCCTCCTTCCACGTCTGCTTCTGCTCGCGCCAGTACTCCTTCTGCCGCCGCCACTCGTCCTTCTGCCGGTCGGCGGTCTCCTTCCACGCCTCCTTGGACGTGGCCTTGCCCTGGTCGCGCATCGTCCGGGCGGCCTGCGTGAGCTCCTCGCGCAGCGACCGGACGGTCTGCCGGACGTCCTCCTGCACCCCGCGGGCGAACTCCTGCGCCGAGGCGGCGATCTCCTCCTCCAGATCGGCCAGCTCGTCCATCCGGCGTTCCAGCTCCTCGCGGCCCTTGTCGGTCAGCGAGTACACCTTCTTGCCCTTGATCACCTCATGGGTGACCAGGCCCTCGGACTCCAGCCGGGCCAGCCGCGGGTAGATCGTGCCGGGGGAGGGCGAGTAGACCCCGAGGAACCGGTCCTGCAGCAGCCGGATCACCTCGTAGCCGTGCCGCGGGCTCTCCTCCAGCAGCTTCAGCAGGTACAGCCGCAGCCTGCCGTGGCCGAAAACGGGGCTCACGTGGATTCCTCACTTCTCCGTTCGGGGTGCGGTGATCTCCGGTTCGGCGTCGTCGCGGCCGAGGAGGGTGATGGAGCCGGACACCGTGTTGACCGTGAGCCGCCCCGAGCCGTCCCCGAGCTTGCCGGCGATGCTGCGCGCGACGGGCCGCTCCTGCCGGCCGAGCTCGGGGAAGGACGTCTCGATCCGCCCGGCGGCCGAGTTCAGCGTGACGTGCGCGCCGGCGGACTCGGGGATGCGCAGCGCGACCTCGCCGGAGACCGTGTTGACGTCGACCCTGCTGTCGCCGGTCAGGCTGACGTCGGCGGCGATGCGGCCGCTGACCGCCCGCGCCGCCAGATGGTCGATGGACCCGCCGGCCAGGGACAGGTCGCCGGACACGGAGGTGAACGACACCGTCCCGTCCAGGCCCTGCGCCTCGATCGCGCCGGAGACGGTGTTGGCGTCGATCGCGCCGGCCACCTCGTCGAGCGTGACGTCGCCGGAGGCGCTCTTGATGGACGTGCGGGCCGTCATGCCGGTCACGACGGCGTCCGCCGACACCAGGTTCAGGGTGACCGGGCAGTCGTGCGGGACGGTCACGGTGATGGACGCGCGGCATCGCTGCGTGCGCAGCCAGCTCAGCACGTTCTCCCACAGCTTCTCGTGGGTGACGGTGAGCATGCCGGCCTCATGGGTGATCACCAGGGGCGGGCCCTCGACGTCGCCGATCATGATGGACGGCCGCTCGTCGGAGGCGAGCACCGAGATGTTCCCCGCGATCAGGGTGGCCCGCAGCGCGACCGCTCCGTCGAAGTCGAGGGTGGTCGGTTCGTCGATCGTCCAGCGCGACATAGGGATCTGCCCCTTCGTCCGAGCGTCCTCTGACCAGTAAACACGATATGTCGCGTTCTTGAAAAGTCAAGATGTATCGCGTTTCTGGGCGTCGGTCAATCGTCGTCCTCGTCGTCGTCCAGCCGGGCGAGCCAGGTGGCCAGCCGCTCGACGGGCGTCTCGAACTCGGGGTTGAGGTCCACGAACTCGCGCAGCCGCTCCGCCAGCCACGTCAGGCTGACCTCCTCCTCGCCGCGCCGGTCCGTCAGCTCCTCGATGCCCCGATCGGTGAAGTACATGGCCTGGTTCCACTCTCTGCGATGCCGGCCGCGGACGGCCGAAGGCCCCGGCGCAGCGCACCGGAGCCCTCGGGTCCACGTCGTTCCAGATACCTGATTTCCGAAGCGCGGGGTCGGCCCCCGGCCCCGCCTACCCCTGCTCGCCGAACAGGCGGGCGAGGAGGGCCTCCTGCTCCGCCTGGTGCATCTTCGCCGACCCCACCGCCGGGGACGAGGACGCCGGACGCGACACCCGCGACATCCGCAGACCCTCGATGTGGTGCGACAGCTTCAGCGCCATGAACGGCCAGGCGCCCATGTTGGCCGGCTCGTCCTGGACCCACACGACCTCGGCGCCCGCCGGGTACTTCGCCAGCTCGGCCTTGATCTCGTCCACCGGCGGCGGGTACAGCCGCTCGATCCGCACGACCGCGGTGTCGTTCGCGCCCGCCGCCTCCCGGGACTTCATCACCTCGTAGTAGATCTTGCCGGTGGTCAGCAGCACCCGCCGCACGCCCGCCGGGTCGATCGCCGGGTCGCCGTCCGGGATCACCGGCCGGAACGCGCCGCCGGTGATCTCCGCGACCGGGGACGTGGCCGCCTTCAGCCGCAGCAGCGACTTCGGCGTGAACACCACCAGCGGCTTGTTGCGGCCCGACAGCACCTGCCAGCGCAGCAGATGGAAGTAGTTCGCCGGGGTCGTCGGGTACACGACCGTCATGTTGTCCTGCGCGCACAGCTGCAGGAAGCGCTCGATGCGGGCGGACGAGTGGTCGGGCCCCTGCCCCTCGTAGCCGTGCGGCAGCAGCAGCACCACACCGGAGTGCTGGCCCCACTTCTGCTCACCGGACGAGATGTACTCGTCCACGATGCTCTGGGCGCCGTTGGCGAAGTCGCCGAACTGCGCCTCCCAGCAGACCAGCGCGTCCGGGCGGGTCATGGAGTAGCCGTACTCGAAGCCCATCGCCGCGTACTCGCTGAGCAGCGAGTCGTGCACGTAGAACTTCGACACGCCCTGCCCGAACTGCTTGAGCGGCGTGTACTCCTCACCGGTCCTGCGGTCCACGAGCACCGCGTGCCGCTGGCCGAACGTCCCGCGCCGGGTGTCCTGCCCGACGAGCCGCACCGGGCGGCCGTCGATCAGCAGCGAGCCCATCGCCAGCAGCTCGCCGGTCGCCCAGTCGATCGCGTCGTCCTCGATCATCTGGGCGCGGCGCTGCAGGATCGGCTGGAGCCGCGGATGCGGGGTGAAGCCCTCCGGCAGGCTGACCTGCGACTCGATGATCCGCTTGACGGTCTCCTGCGAAATCGCCGACCCGGCCTTGCCGTGGTCGATCGGGATCCGCTCCTCGACGTCCGGCTTCACGACCGAACCCGGCTCCTGGGGCCGCTTCACGGCCTCGCGGGTCTCGGTGAAGGCCCGCTCCAGCTGCTCCTGGTAGTCGCGCAGCGCCTGCTCGGCCTCCTCGACCGTGATGTCGCCGCGGCCGATCAGCGCCTCGGTGTACAGCTTGCGCACCGACCGCTTCGCGTCGATCAGGTCGTACATCAGCGGCTGGGTGAACGAGGGGTTCTCGCCCTCGTTGTGGCCCCGGCGCCGGTAGCAGACCATGTCGATGACGACGTCCTTCTTGAACGTCTGCCGGTACTCGAACGCCAGCCGCGCCACCCGCGCGCACGCCTCCGGGTCGTCGCCGTTGACGTGGAAGATCGGCGCCTGGATCATCCGGGCGACGTCCGTGGCGTAGACGCTGGAACGCGAGTACTCGGGGGCGGTGGTGAAGCCCACCTGGTTGTTGATCACCACGTGCACGGTGCCGCCGGTGCGGTAGCCGCGCAGCTGCGACAGGTTCAGCGTCTCGGCCACCACGCCCTGCCCCGCGAACGCGGCGTCGCCGTGGAGCAGCACGGGCAGCACGCTGAAGCCGGCCTCGCCGACGTCGAGGAGGTCCTGCTTGGCGCGGACGACGCCCTCCAGCACCGGGTCGACCGTCTCCAGGTGCGACGGGTTCGCGACCAGCTCGCAGTGGATCTTGGAGCCGTCGTCGGCGACGAAGTCGCCGGACGCGCCGAGGTGGTACTTCACGTCGCCGGAGCCCTGCGCGCTGCGCGGGTCGAGGTTGCCCTCGAACTCGCCGAAGATCTGCCCGTAGGACTTGCCGACGATGTTGGCCAGCACGTTCAGCCGGCCGCGGTGCGCCATGCCGATGACGACCTCGTCCAGGCTGGCCTTCGCCGCCGCCGAGATCACCGAGTCCAGCAGCGGTATGACCGACTCGCCGCCCTCCAGCGAGAACCGCTTCTGCCCGACGAACTTCGTCTGCAGGAACGTCTCGAACGCCTCGGCGCTGTTCAGCCGGCGCAGCACGTGCAGCTGCTCCTCGCGCGACGGCTTTTCGTGCGGGACCTCCACGCGCTCCTGGATCCAGGCCCGCTCCTCCGGGTCCTGCATGTGCATGTACTCGATGCCGACCGTCCGGCAGTACGCCATCCGCAGCACGCCGAGGATCTCGCGCAGCTTCATCGTCGGCTTGCCGCCGAACCCGCCCGTCGCGAACTCGCGCTCCAGGTCCCACAGGGTGAGGCCGTGCCGGAGGATGTCCAGGTCGGGGTGGCGGCGCTGCTTGTACTCCAGCGGGTCGGTGTCGGCCATCAGGTGGCCGCGGACCCGGTAGGCGTGGATCAGCTCGTGCACGCGGGCGACCTTGGCGACGTCGTCCTCGTGGCTCGCGGAGATGTCCTTGACCCAGCGCACCGGCTCGTACGGGATGCGCAGCGCCTCGAAGATCTCGTCGTAGAACCCGTCCGCGCCGAGCAGCAGCTCGTGGATGCGGCGCAGGAAGTCACCGGACTGCGCGCCCTGGATGATGCGGTGGTCGTAGGTGGAGGTCAGCGTCATCGTCTTGCTGATCCCCATGCGCGACAGCGTCTCGCCGGACGCGCCCGCGAACTCCGCCGGGTACTCCATCGAGCCGACGCCGATGATCGTCCCCTGGCCGGCCATCAGCCGCGGCACCGAGTGCACCGTCCCGATCGTGCCCGGGTTCGTCAGGCTGATCGTGGTGCCCTGGTAGTCCTCGATGGTGAGCTTGTTGCCGCGCGCCTTGCGGACGATCTCCTCGTAGGCGGCCCAGAACTGGCGGAAGTCCAGCGTGTCGGCGGCCTTGATGCTCGGCACCACCAGCTGCCGCGACCCGTCGCTCTTCTGCAGGTCGATCGCCAGGCCGAAGTTGACGTGCTCCGGCCGGATCATCACCGGCTTCCCGTCGACCTCGGTGTAGGCGGTGTTCATCTCCGGCATCGCGGCGAGCGCCTTGACGATCGCGTACCCGATCAGGTGGGTGAACGAGACCTTGCCGCCGCGCCCGCGCTTCAGGTGGTTGTTGATGACGATGCGGTTGTCGATCAGCAACTTGGCCGGGATGGTGCGCACGCTCGTCGCGGTCGGCACGCTCAGGCTGGTCTCCATGTTGGTGACCGTCCTGGCGGCGACGCCGCGCAGCCTGACCTCCTCGGCGCCCGCCGGCACGGGCGGCGGCGCCGGCTTCTTCGCGGCCTTCTGCTCCGCCTTCGGGGCGGCCTTGGCCCCGGGCGGGGCCTTCGGGGGCTCGACCGGCTGCTGCGGTGTCGGCGGAGCGGCCGCCGTGCCGTTCGGGGCCGTGCTCTGGGAGGGGGCCTGGGGCGCCCCGGGGGACGCCGGGGTCACGGACGCGGGCCGGCTGTCCGGCTGGTAGTCCGCGAAGAAGTTCCACCAAGCCTCGTCAACCGAGCTCGGGTCTTCGAGGTACTTCTGGTACAGCTCGTCGACCAGCCACTCGTTGGCACCGAAGTCTGTCATCGTTGGGTCGGCACTAGTTTGCGACGACTCTGTCGACACGGCGGAGATCGCCCTCTTCCGCAGCTCGCAGGTAATTTCTGAGACGCATCAAGGCTACTCGTTCTTGCCCGCCCCCCACGCCAGCACGGTGAGCGCCGCGCCCGCGCCGCGCCAGTATGGCCGAACATGCCGAAGCCAGGACCGTAGCTTCGGCAGTGTTCAACAGTGCCGATCTCCTCGGACGCGCGTCACCCGCGGGGTGATCCTCAGCCGCCGATCCCGGCCTTCGACCGTCAGTGGGTGTGGGGAGCGACCGTCGGGCCTTCGCTGGCCTGGATGAGGACGAAGCCCTGGCCCTGGTAGGCGAGCTGCATGGCCTCGCCGCTGCCGCGGCCGATGAGGGCGGCCGCCTTGAAGGTGCGGTTGACGCCGACCTGGAGGCTGGTGCTCCAGGCGACGGCGGACTGGCCGTCGGCGAAGGTGGGGGCGCGGCCGCAGTCGAGCATGACCGGGGTGCCGTGGGTGGTGAGGGCGACGAAGCCGGTGCCGGTGAGGGTGGTGTTGAACAGGCCGCCCGCGGCGATGCCCGCGCCCTGGACGCGCTGGATGTCGGACTGCAGGTGCGAGTCGTAGGCGAGGATGTTGGCGCCGTTGACGGTGATGCCCTCGTTCTCGAGGTAGAACAGGTGGATGTCGTCGGCGTCGTTGGCGACGAACAGCAGGCCCTGCCCTTTGACGCGCATCAGCGGGACGCCCTCGCCGGTCAGGGCCTTCTTCATGAACTTGCCGATGCCGCCGGAGCCCTCGTAGTCGAACTCCATCTGGCCCTGGAAGGCCACCATGGAGCCCTGCCGGGCGAGGACGTCTCCGTTGAGGTGGATCCGGAGCATCTTGGAGTTCTGGAGGGCGAAGTGGCCGGGGAGCTGCTGCCCCTGGTCCATGTTTCCGAAGAACTGGCTGCGCATGGTCGGGTCGTGCCTCTCGTGGGGATTACTGGAGGATCGCCAGCATAACGATGTGACGAGGTCAGCTGTCCCGGCCGTGCGGAACGGTCCAGTCGACGAGGGGACCCTTGGGGACGACGCCCGAGGGGTTGATGTTGCGCTGCGTCACGTAGTAATGGCGCTTGATGTGGTCGAAGTTCGTGGTCTCCCCGAACGCGGGAACCGAGTACAGGTCGCGGGCGTAGGCCCACAGGTTCGGGTAGTCCGTCAGGTGGCGCACGTTGCACTTGAAGTGCGCGTAGTAGACGGCGTCGAAGCGCGCGAGCGTCGGGTAGAGCCGCACGTCGGCCTCGGTGATCTCGTCGCCGAACAGGTAGCGACGGTCCGCGAGGCGCTCTTCGAGCCGGTCGAGGGTGGCGAAGAGGGCGTCGACGGCCTCCTCGTAGGCGCCCTGCGAGGTGGCGAACCCGGACTTGTAGACCCCGTTGTTGACGGTCGTGTAGACGAGGTCGTTCAGTTCGTCGATCTCGGGGCGGAGCGCCTCCGGGTACAGGTCGGGCGCGCCCTGCCGGTCGGCCGAGCGAAGCTCGTCGTTTGATTGGTGGTGGGTGGGGGCTGGAGGACGGTGATGGGCGGTGAACTCCGTCTCCATCATCGTGGTGATGTTCGGGAAGTCGTTGGTGACCAGCCGCTTCGTCTCGGTGTCCCAGATGCACGGGACGGTGTAGCGGCCCTTGAAGGACGGGTCGGTGCCGAGGTACAGCTCGGAGAGGAACACCGCGCCGGTGACGGGGTCGTGGTCGGGGAACCGCCAGCCGCGCTCGTCCCGGATCGGGTCGACGACGGCGACGCTGATCGCGTCCTCCAGGCCGAGCAGGCGCCGCACGATCAGGCTGCGCTGCGCCCACGGGCACGCGTAGGAGACGAACAGCCGGTAGCGGCCGGGCTCGGCGGGCAGGCCGCTCGACCCGTCGGCCGTGATCCGGCCGGTGAACCGGTTCGCCTGCCGGACGAACCGTCCCCCCTCGACCTCTTGGACGCTCATGCCGCACTCCTCCCGGACGCCGATGGGCGGTTCCCAGGCCCACGATAACCGCCGGCGGCCCGGCCCGAACGGCCGTGCGGCCGCTCAGATCCGCATCCGGCCGCCGATCATCGGCAGGTCCAGGCAGGTGCGGATGCCCGGCTCGGCGGCGCAGACGACCGGGACGGAGTTGAGCGCGTGGGACGCGGCGGCGGAGATCTCGTCGGAGACCCACTGCTCGTCGGTCGCCAGGGTGAGGGAGGGCCGGCCGTCCACGCGCAGCGAGTATCCGGGGCGCCCCCACTCGTCGGACATCCGCGCGGCGTCGGCCTTGTGCACGATCTCGATGGTGATCACGGGCCGTCCGGCGGCCAGGCCGCTGAACGTCCAGCGGGCCGCCGCGACCGTGCCGCGCGGGATCGGCCCGGCGGCGGGGGCGAGGTCGGTGCGGGCGAGGCGGTGCTCCACGTCCACGTCGACCTCGTCCAGGTCGACACCGAGCCCGGCGGCGATCAGGTGCAGGCTCTCGGAGAAGACCGCCCGCATCGCGGTGCGGGTGGGCCGCAGCGCGCGCCGGTACGCCTCCTCGTCCTTCCCGAAGCCGAGCATGTGGTGGACCATCTGCCAGGACGGGTGCGGGGCGAAGTCGAAGACCTGCCGGGAGTAGACGTGGGTGATCTGCCGGGACAGCCGCGTCAGCGTCAGCGGCATGACGTCGGCCATGAACCCGCCGCTGATCCCGCTGCCGTGGATCGAGACGCCGCCGCGTTTGCAGGCCTGCTCCAGTTCGTTCGCGTAGTGCGGGCCGTGCGCCTGCGGGTAGACGAAACCGCTCAGGGACACGATGTTCTTGCCGGACGACAGCAGCGAGCAGATCAGGTCGAGTTCGGCGACCCGGTCCTGTGCCGGGCTCGGGGCGTACAGGACGCAGTCGGCGTCCAGGTCGAGGATGTCGCGGACGTCGCCTGTCGCGGTGACGCCGACGGGGTCGCGCCCGGCGAGGACGCCGGCGTCGGCGCCGGCCTTGGCGGGTGTGTGCACCCAGACGCCGGCGAGCTCCATGTCGTCGCGGTCGAGGACGCCCTTGATCACGCTGCGGCCGACCGCTCCCGTCGCCCACTGCACGACGCGGTGGGGGCGGCGGCTCGGCGTGAGCGCGGCGGCGGTGCTCATCGAGACGGGACCTCCGTTGCTCCTCGCGGCTTCGATGAGTGAACCCGTATCGGGAGGAGACTACGCCGCGACTCCGGGTGAAAAGCGGCATTCGGCGCAACTTCCTCCCATGTCCCATCGTACGCAGGACTGGCCGGGCGTCCAGGCGGGAACGAACCCCCGGGAGCCGTGGCCGAGCGGGATTCGGTTTACTGGTACCACTTGGTAACCCCCGGGTGATCGTCCGGGGTTCGCAGTCGGTGCGATGTGAGGAGACAGAGATGTCGGAACTGCGCTACGACGGCCGCGTCGCGGTCGTGACCGGGGCGGGCCACGGCCTCGGCCGCCAGCACGCGCTGGAGCTCGCCGCGCGCGGCGCCAAGGTCGTCGTCAACGACCTCGGCGGCGACCGGTCCGGAGTCGGCACCTCGGCCGGCCCCGCGCAGGAGGTCGTGGACGAGATCAAGAAGAACGGCGGCGAGGCCGTCGCCAACCCTGACAACGTCGCGACCCCCGAGGGCGCGCAGGCGATCGTCCAGACCGCGCTGGACACGTTCGGCAAGGTCGACATCGTCATCAACAACGCGGGCATCCTGCGGGACAAGTCGTTCAAGAACATGAGCCCGGAGGAGTTCGACGCGGTCATCGCCGTGCACCTGCGCGGCTCGTTCCTCGTCTCCAGCGCCGCCTGGGCGCACCTGCGCGAGAACGGCTACGGCCGGATCGTCAACACCTCGTCCCCGGCCGGCCTGTTCGGCAACTTCGGCCAGGCCAACTACGCCACCGCCAAGATGGGACTCGTCGGCTTCACCAAGACCCTCGCCCAGGAGGGCGCCAAGTACGACATCAAGGCCAACGCGATCGCCCCGGTCGCCTGGACCCGGATGACCGAGGACCTGCTGCCCGCCGACTTCGCCGACAAGCTCGGCGTCGACCAGGTCACGCCGCTCGTCGCCTACCTCGTCCACGAGGGCAACCAGGACTCCGGCGAGGTCTACACCGTGGGCGGCGGCCGCATCGCGAAGATCTTCGTGGCGGAGGGCCCCGGCTACGGGCAGAAGACGACGCTGTCGGTCGAGGACGTCCGCGACAACTGGGCGGCCATCAACGCGGCCGACCCGCTTACCGTGTTCAAGAACGTGGGCGAGCAGATGGGCCCCCTCATCCAGCAGCTCACCTCCTGAGCCGTTGAGCGGGATCAAGCTCGACCGGCGGGACGGGGTCCGCACCATCACCCTGTCCCGCCCGGAGCGGCTGAACGCGGTCGACGGCGCGCTCACCGAGGAGATGCTCGACGTCCTCAACGACCTGGCACGCGACCCCGACACCCAGGTCGTCGTGCTCACCGGCGAGGGCCGCGGGTTCTGCTCGGGAATGGACATCCAGGGCGGCGACCCGGGCGGGCAGACCTCGGAGGGCCGCGTCCAGCGGCTCTACCGGGGCATCGCGCGCGGCGGCGAGGTCACCGCGCGGCTGCGGGAGATCCCGCAGCCGGTGATCGCGGCGCTGCGCGGGCCCGTCGCGGGCATGGGCGTCTCGTGGGCGCTCGCCTGCGACCTTCGGGTCGCCGACCCCACGACCCGTTTCGTGGTGCCGTTCGTGGACCTCGGCCTGTCGGCCGGCGACTGCGGCCTGTCCTGGCTGCTGCCCCGCCTCGTCGGCCCGGCCAGGGCCGCGGAGATCTGCTACCGGGCCCAGCGCCTGGACGTGGGCCGCGCCGACGCCCTCGGCCTCATCACCGAGATCGCCCCCGAGGGCGGGGACGTGGAGTCGGCGCAGGCCCTCGCCGACGAGCTTCTCACCAGGTCCCCGTACGGGCTGCGCCGCACGAAGGAGCTGCTGAACGCGTCACTGGACGTGCCGGGGCTCCGGCGGCAGCTCATGGCGGAGACCGCCGTCCAGACCCTCGCCTTCTTCAGCGAGGACCTGGCCGAGGGCATGACCGCCACCCTCCAGAAACGCCCACCCGAGTTCAAGAACCGCTGAGTCCGTACGCCCAGGGGGCCCGCGCCCCCTGGGCTACTCGGACAGGGCCAGCGAGAGCGCCTCGACGTAGCGGAGCGCGGCGAGCCTGGCCAGCGCCGGGTGGGCGCCCAGGGGAGCCGAGTGGGCGGAGCCCACGACGGCCGCCGCGTGCGCGACCAGGGCTCCCTCCGGCTCGGCGCCGATCAGGTGCGGGGCGACGGCGATGGACGTGGCGCCGGCAGCGCGCAGCTGCTCCGCGGCCGCCTTGACGGACGCCTCGTCGTTCAGCGAGGCGGTGAAGACGGGGGCCGCGAGCCGGGAGGCCAGGAGCACGCCGGTGACCTCGGCCTGCCGCACGGCCGTGGCGTTCCCCGGTGTGGCCACGATGACGCCGGACGCGGCGGTCACCATCGTCATCAGCCTGATCCGGTCGGCGCGGGCGAGGCCGGCGTCGGCGAGCCGGTCGTGCAGCGCCTCGGCGATGAGCGGGTGCGGGCCGAGCGGCTCGGCGGCGACGACCCGCACCGGGGCGGCCGCCACCGCGGCGTGGACGGCCGCGTCCAGCGCCGGGTCGGGCCCGGTGGACAGCGGGACGACCACGGCGGCGAGCCGGTCCTCCTCCTGGCGCAGCCCGGCGAGGACCGCGGGCAGGCTCGCCTCGTCGCCCTCCAGATGCGCGATGTGGGCGGGCTGGCCGGTGTGCTCGATCTCGACGAGCCGAGCGAGCTCGGCGGCGATCTCGGTACCGGCCCGCCGGGCGGGGCCGGGAACGGCCAGGATGAGCGTGGGGGATCCGTGCGGCAGCAGGAAGGACTCGTCGCCGCGGTGCCGGCCGCCGCGGGGTGCGCGGCGCCGTCGCGACGGAAGTGCCTCGGATGCCTGGCTTTCGGGACTCACGGCGGGCATCGTAACGTCCCGCGGCCCGGAAGTCGGCCTCCCGGCCCCGCCGGACGTGTTCGGCGGCCCGGTGCGGGCGCCCTCGTTCCAGCCGCCGTCGTTGCCTGTATGAATCGTGGATCTCCTTCCCGTGCCGGCCGCGACGCGAGCGGTGGGTGAAGCAGCACAGTATGGCGCAACCACCCCCCGGCAACAGGGGGAAATGAAGTAAATTGTCCGGATTTGCCGCTATCTCTTTGTGGAGTTCGGCGTCCCCGGTGCGCCTGAGCGCATAGCCGCAGGTGACACGGAATGGCGGCAATACGTCCGAAAGGCGCCAAAGGGGTTGCGGGCCGGTCGCGCACCGCCTTTATGATCCAGGGATCCTCCGCGCCGGAACGTTCGAGGTCACATGGAATCCGTTTCATCCAGGGGGGACACCCCCCGGGACACCGCGGCGAAGACCGATGCGCGCCACGGCCCGCCCGGCCGCCCGGCCGAGCCCGCCGGCCGCCGGCGCACGCCCTCGACCCGCACGCGCTCGATCCGCACGAAGGTCGCCGCGCTGCTCCTGGTGCCACTGCTGTCCCTGGTCACGCTGTGGGGATACGCCGCCAACGTCACCGGACGCGACGCGCTCGCCCAGCGCAACTACCACACGCTCGACCGCAAGTTCGCGCCGAGCGGCCAGGGCGTCCTGGTCGAGCTGGGCAAGGAGCGCCAGGCGTCCGCCGTGTTCCTCAGCACCCCGCGTTCCAAGGCGCCGTCGACGCCCAACGCGCTCGTGCTGCAGCGCAACCGCGTGGACGACGCCATCGCCCACTTCCGCCGCGAGGCGACCTCCGAGGCCGCCCGCGGCGCCACCACCGAAGAGATGGAGGAACGCGTCTCCGACGTCCTGGAGGCGCTCGGCGGGCTCCCCGGGCTCCGCACCACGGTCGACGACCGGTCCATCGAGCGGCTGACCGCCATCAACAGCTACAGCACGATGGTCGACGACATGCACCGGCTGTACGACGGCCTCGTCGTCATCGACGACTCCGAGCTCTACAACTGGACGCTGTCCACCCGGCACGCCGGCCGCGCCATGGAACTGCTGCAGCGCGAGAACGCGCTGATCGCCTCCGCCCTCGTCACCGGCGGCCGGATGACGGCGGCCGAGCACCGGCTGTTCGTGGAGATGGTGGGCGAGCAGCGCTGGCAGTGGATCAAGCAGCGCTCGCTGCTCGACCCGGAGATCTACGCGACCGGGACGGCGCAGGTCTTCGCCTCCCCCCAGTACCAGAGCTTCCGGGAGATCGAGGACCGGATCGCCGACGCCGACCCGCGCGAGCCGCTGCCCGTCGGAGCGCAGGAGTGGCGGCGCACCGCGGAGCCGCTGGTGCTGGCCGTCAACGAGATGGTGCTCGGCAACTCCAAGCGCGCGGGCGAGCACGCCGACGACCTCGGCCGGGCCGCCTACATCAGGCTCGGCGTCGTCGGCGGCCTCGGCCTGCTGGCGATCCTCGTCTCGGTGCTGCTGTCACTGCGGTTCGCGCGCGGGTTCGTCCGCGAGCTGGTCGGGCTGCGCGGCTCCGCGGAGGAACTGGCCGACCGCCGGCTGCCCGGCCTCGTCGACCGGCTCAGCCGCAACGAGAGCGTGGACGTCGACGCGGAGGCGCCGCCTCTGGCCGCAGGCCGCACCACCGAGGTCGCCCGGCTCGCCGAGTCGTTCTCCAAGGTGCAGCGCACCGCCGTCGACGCGGCCGTCGGACAGGCCGAGCTGCGGGCCGGCGTCAGCCGCATCTTCCTCAACATCGCCCGCCGCAACCAGTCGCTGCTGCACCGCCAGCTGACGATGCTGGACGGCCTGGAGAGCCGCGCCGAGGCCGATGACCTGGAGGACCTGTTCCGGATCGACCACCTCACCACCCGCATGCGGCGGCACGCGGAGAGCCTGATCATCCTGTCCGGCGCCACGCCCGGACGCGGCTGGCGCCATCCGGTCCGCTTCGCCGACGTGCTGCGCGCCGCCGTCTCGGAGATCGAGGACTACACCCGCGCGACCGTCCTCACCGAGTCCGAGGACGGCCTGGTCGGCGCGGCCGTCACCGACGTCGTCCACCTGCTGGCCGAACTGCTGGAGAACGCCGCGTCGTTCTCCCCGCCCAACACCGAGGTCCGGGTGATGGCCGAGCGCGTCGGCAACGGGTTCGCCGTCGAGATCGAGGACCGCGGCCTCGGCGTCCGGCCCGGGCTGCTGGAGGAGGCCAACCGGCGGCTCGCCGAGCCGCCCGAGTACGACCTGGTCGACACCGACCAGCTCGGGCTGTTCGTCGTCGCGCGGCTGGCGGCCCGGCACGACATCTCGGTGTCGCTGCAGCGGTCCCCGTACGGCGGCGTGACGGCGATCGTGCTGCTGCCGCACGAGCTCGTGGTGCCCGCGGAGCACATGGCGGCGGGCATGCTGGCGCCGGCGCCCGAATCCGGCGAGGACGGCGCGCACGAGGGCGCTGCGGACCCGGCGGCGAGCGGTGAGACGCCCGCCGGCCGGGGACGCGAGCCGATGCTGGTGCCCGCGCCGCGATCCGACGCGGTCGTCCCGCTGCGCGAGGCCGAGACGACCGGACGGTTCGCGTCCCTGCCCGCGGACGAGCCGCACCGGCGGCGGCAGCGCGCACAGGACGCCGGCGACCTCGAGGCCCCGCCCGTCCTCCCGGAACTCGCCGGGCCCGCGACGCCGTGGGGTCTGCCCGAGCACACCGCGCCCGCCCGGTCCGGCCCGTCCCCGAACCCGTGGTCGGACGACGCCGTCCCGGTGCCCCGGGACGAGCCCCCGGGGCCGTCCGGTGAGGCCGCGCGTTTCGAGGTCGCGGCGGACGACATCGTGGACGCGGAAGAGGTCGTCGACGCCGACGAGATCGTGGACGCCGACGAGGTGGTGGACGCGGACGCCCGGGACGACTGGCAGCCCGCCGGAACCCACGCGGGCCTGCCCCGGAGGGTGCGGCAGGAGAACCTGGCTCCCCAACTGCGCAAGAGACCCCCGCCACCCCCGCCGAGCGTCGGCGGAGGCGCGTCCGGGGGCATCGCACGCTCGCCCGAGGAGGCACGTTCGCTGATGGCATCGATACAACAGGGATGGCGGCGCGGACGCGCGTCGGACGTGGGCGACGAGGGGACGCGATGATGCACAACACCGTGACCGGCGAGCTGAACTGGCTGCTCAACGACTTCGCCGAGCGGGTGACGGCGGTGCGGCAGGCGGTGATCCTGTCCCGGGACGGCCTGGCGATCGCCGCGTCCACCGAACTCGGCCGCGAGGACGCCGAGCACCTGTCCGCGCTGGCCTCCGGCGTGCAGAGCCTCGCGCGCGGCGCGGGCCGGCACTTCGCCGGCGGGAACGTCCGCCAGACCATCATCGAGATGGACGCGCTGCTGCTGTTCGTGACCGCCGCCGGCGACGGCACCTGCCTCGCGGTGCTCGCCGAGGCGGAGGCCGACGCCGGGCTCGTCGCCTACGAGATGGCGGTGCTGGTCAAGCGGGTCGGCCAGCATCTGCAGGCGAACCCCAGATTCGGAGCCCACCACGAAACGGCGGGTGAGGGCTTCGGGGGCGGCGGAGGGTCCTCGCCGCGAGGTCTGTGACCGATGTCCGCGTCGGCAGAGCGGTGGCTGGACCGGGAGGCCGGTCCGGTCGTGCGTCCGTACGCCATGACCCGGGGACGGACCCGTCCCGAGGGTGCGGGCTTCGAGCTGATCGCGGTCGTGGCCGCCACCGGCACCCCGCCGGGCGACCGGCTGCGCTACAGCCCCGACCACGCGCGGGTGCTGCGCGGCTGCGCGCGTCCCGTCCCGGTGGTCGACCTGTCGGCCGACCTCGGCCTGCCCATCGGCGTCGTCCGGGTCCTGCTCGGCGACCTGCGGGACGAGGGCCTGATCACCGTGGTCGCCGCGGTGGAGCCCGCACAGGGCCGCCGTCCCCCGAGCGGAGTGCTGAGGGAGGTGCTCAATGGCCTACGCGCCCTCTGAGGAGACCGGCATGAGCGCGCGTCCCCTCGTCACGACGAAGATCCTCATCGCCGGCGGGTTCGGCGTCGGCAAGACCACGATGGTCGGCTCGATCAGCGAGATCCGGCCGCTGCACACCGAGGAGCCGCTGACCGACCGCGGCGTCGGCGTCGACGACGTGGCCGGCGTGGGCGCCAAATCGACCACGACCGTCGCGATGGACTTCGGGCGGATCACCCTGTCGGAGCAGCTGCTCCTCTACCTGTTCGGCACCCCCGGACAGGAGCGGTTCTGGTTCATGTGGGACGAGCTGGCGGCGGGCGCGATCGGCGCGGTCGTCCTGGCGGACACGCGGCGGCTGACCGGCTGCTTCCCCGCCATCGACTACTTCGAGCGGCGCGGCGTCCCGTTCGTCGTGGCGGTCAACTGCTTCGACGGCCACCGCACGCACCGGGCCGAGGACGTCGCGATCGCGCTCGACCTGGACCCCGGCGTCCCGGTGCTGCTGTGCGACGTCCGGCGCCGCGAATCGTCCAAGCATGTTCTGGTCGCGCTGATGGAGCATGTCCTGAGCTGGCCGGACCCGCAGGAGGGGCAGGATGGCGCGCGACCGCCGGACCGCCGGGAACCCGCGACGTAGTAGGCTCCCGCACACCCCCGTACACCACGCATCGGGAGGTTTCCCCCGCATGTTCCGCCCCCGAGCGCCGAAGCTGTGATGGCCCCCCGTTTCTCCTCCATCCGGGCGAGGATCACCCTGCTGGTCCTCGTGCCGCTGCTGGCACTGGCCTCGCTGTGGGTGTTCGTCACCAGCATCACCTACGGCGACGCGCACCAGCTCCTGCAGAGCCGGACCTTCCAGCAGAACGCCGTGCTGCCCACCCAGCGGCTCATCGACGGCCTGCAGAAGGAGCGGCGCCTGTCGATGGCCATGCTCGGCGGCGCCCGGCCGGTGGATCCCGGAGCGATGCGGACGCAGCGGCAGGCCACCGACAAGGCGGCCAGGGAGGTCCGCGCGGGCAGCCGCGACGAGGGCATGCGGGACGCGATCCTGCCCGAGGTCGTCGTCCGGATGGACGGGCTCGTCGACAAGCTCGGCGGCCTCGGGGAGCTGCGCCGCAGCGTGGACCGGCGGGCCGCCGGCCGCGCGCACGTGCTGGGCGAGTACAACGCCCTGATCGACGCCGGCTTCGCGATGTACAGCGCGACCACGCCGGCGGAGGGATCCATCACCGCCCGCGCCCGCACGCTCACCTCGTTCGGCCGCGCCCGCGAGTACCTGGCGCGCGAGGACGCCCTGCTGACCGGGGCGCTCGCCGCGGGACGCATCACCGCCGCCGAACGCACCCAGTTCGCCAAGCTCGTCGGGGCGCACCACACGATCCACGCGGACAACGCGCGCGAGCTGCCCGCCGAGCACCACGCCCACTACGAGCGGCTCATGGCGTCGCCGCCGTTCAGCCGGCTGATGATGCTGGAGAACCAGGTCATCAACGGCGCCGTGCCGCCGGCGGCCGCGCAGCGCCGGGCCGGCTCGCCGGACGGGACGGCGGGAAGCGGCACCCGGCCGACGCGGCCGGGGCAGGCCGGCGCGCGCGAGGCGCCCGTCATCGAGGCCGCCGACTGGCGGTCCGTCGCCGACACCGTCAACGGCCGGCTCTTCGACCTGGAGAACGAGGTCCTCGACGACGTCACCGAACACGCCCAGGGCATCGCGGTCGGCACCTTCACGCGGCTCGCCCTCGCCGGCGGTCTCGGGCTGCTCGCGATCCTGCTGTCGTCCTTCTTCGCGGTCCGGGTCTCCCGGCGGCTGGTGCGCGAATGCCGCGCGCTCGCCGGCGGCGTGGTCGACTTCACCCACCGGCGGCTGCCGAAGCTGGCCGAGGACATCCGCGCCGGGCGGGCCGCCGAACCCGAGCCGCCGCCCGGGGCCGACTACCGCATCAACGAGATCCGGCAGATCGCCGCGTCGTTCGACCGCGCCCGCGACGCCGTCGTCAGGGCGGCCGAGGGCGAGGTCGCGGCCCGGCGCGGCATCAGCGAGGTGTTCGTCAACCTCGCGCGCCGCAACCAGGCGCTGCTGCACCGCCAGCTCAGCCTGCTGGACACCATGGAACGCCGCACCGAGGACCCGTCGGAGCTGTCGGACCTGTTCCGGCTCGACCACCTCGCCACCCGCATGCGGCGGCACGCCGAGGGCCTGGTGATCCTCGCCGGCAAGACGGCCGGCCGCGGCTGGCGCCGCCCGGTGCCGCTGGTGGACGTGGTCCGCGGCGCCGTCGCCGAGGTCGAGGACTACCCGCGCGTCAGAGTGCAGCCGCTGCCGCGCGTCGCGCTGCTCGGCTCGGCCGTCGCCGACGTCATCCACCTGCTCGCCGAGATCGTGGAGAACGCCACGACGTTCTCGCCGCCGCAGTCGCCGGTGCGGGTCAGCGGCCAGCCGGTCGCCAACGGCTTCGCGATCGAGGTCGAGGACCGCGGGCTCGGGATGACCGAGGAGGCGCTGCGCGTCGCCAACGCGCGGCTCGCCCATCCGCCCGAGTTCGACCCGTCCGACAGTGCCCAGCTCGGGCTGTTCGTCGTGGCGCGGCTGGCCGAGCGGCACGGCATCCACGTCACGCTCCGCCAGTCCCCGTACGGGGGGACGACCGCGATCGCGCTGATCCCCGGCTCGCTCATCGTGGACGGCGCCGAGCCCGAACCGGCCGCGCGCCGTGTCACCGGGCCCATGCAGACCCTGCCGGGCCCGGCGGTGGCGCTGTCGGCGCCCGCGCGCCCGGCGGTCGAGTCTGGCGGTGCCGGGGCGCGCAGGGCCGACCCGGGCGGCGTCGTGCGGCTGGTCGAGGCCGAGGCCGAGCACGTCGCGCCCGATCCCGTTCCGCCGGCCCCCCGGCCCGAGCCCGCGCCCGCCGAGGCGAGTGCCGAGGCCCCGCCGGAGCCCGCGTCGCAGGATCCCGGTGGACTTCCCAAGCGCAGGCGGCAGCAGCATCTGGCGCCCCAGCTCAAGAGGCGAGTGGACGAGCACCTCGCCGCCCAGGGCCGGCCTCCGCCCGTGGACCCCGAGCCGCCGGCGGAGCCCGCCGGCCCGCCGCCCGCGCCGGAACCGGCCGGGATGCCGCTCGCCGCACCCGTGCCGACGGACCCCGTCCCGACGGACGCCGCGCCGGCGGACGCCGGGCCGATGGACGCCGCGCCGGCGGACGACGCGCGCTCACCCGAGACGATGGCATCGATGATGTCCGCCATGCAGCGTGGATGGCAGCGTGGCAGGCAGGACGCGGCCGACGCCGAGGCGGAGGCCGCGCGGAACCCAGCCGACCAGGAGGACGACACCCCATGACACAAGCCCAGTACCCCGGCGCGGAGGTTCCGGGCGGAGCCGGCGGTGAGCTGAACTGGCTGCTCGACGGCCTCGTCCAGCGGGTCGCCCCGGTGCAGAACGCGGTGGTGCTGTCGAGCGACGGACTGCGGATGGCCTCGTCCAGCGGACTGGCCCGCGAGGAGTCCGACCATCTGGCCGCCGTGGCCGCCAGCTTCCAGAGCCTCGCGCGCGGGGCGGGGGAGTCGTTCGGCGGCGGGCCGGTGCGGCAGACGATCGTGGAGATGGAGTCGTCGTTCCTGTTCGTCACCGCCGCCGGGCACGGCGCCTGCCTGGCCGTCCTCGCCTCCGCCGACGCCGACCTCGGCGTCATCGCCTACGAGATGGCGATGCTGGTCACCCGCGTCGGGCAGCACCTGTCGGCCAACCCGCGGGTCGCCGCGGCCAAGCCCGGCGGCGGCTGAGGTGCGGGGGCGAGGCGGCGCCTGGTACGACGACGACGCGGGGCCCGTCGTCCGCCCGTACGCGCTCACCGGCGGCCGGACGCACTACGACGGCGTCGAGTTCGATCTGGTGGCCCTGATCGTCGCGGCGGACCCGCCGGCGTCCGACGGCGACGGCCCGGCACTTGCGGCGTCCCCGTGGGCGCCGGAGCCGGAACATGACATGATCTTGGAGCTTTGCCGCACCCCGTTGTCGGTCGCCGAGATAGCGTCGGATCTGGAACTTCCCCTCGGGGTCGTCCGTGTCCTGCTCGGCGACCTGCTCGACCACTCGCTGATTCAGGTCCGGCGTCCCGCGCCGGTGGCGCAGTTCCCCGGCGAGCGCGTACTCAAGGAAGTGATCGATGGAATCCGTGCGCTCTGACGCGGTCGCCCCCCCGGGCGAATCCGCGCTGACGGTCAAGATTCTCGTGGCCGGTGGTTTCGGCGTCGGCAAGACCACCCTGGTGAGCGCGGTCAGCGAGATCCGTCCGCTGCGCACCGAGGAGGCGCTCACCGAGAAGAGCATCGGGATCGACGACACCACGGCCGTCGCGTCGAAGACGACGACGACCGTGGCGATGGACTTCGGGCGGATCACCCTGCCGAACGGCCTCGTGCTGTTCGTGTTCGGGACGCCCGGCCAGGACCGGTTCTGGTTCATGTGGGACGAACTGGCCAAGGGCGCGCTCGGCGCGGTCGTCCTGGTGGACACCCGCCGCCTCGCCGACTGCTTCGCGTCGGTCGACTACTTCGAGCGGCGCGGCGTCCCGTTCATCATCGGCGTCAACCGGTTCGACGGGGCGGGCCAGCACACGGCCCAGCAGGTCCGGGACGCGCTCGACCTGTCGCCCGACATCCCGGTGATCTCCTGCGACGTGCGCGACAGGGAGGACGCCAAGCGCGTGCTCATCACCCTCGTCGAGCACATCATGCGCACCATGAGCGGCCGCCAGTACGCCTAGTGCTTGAGGGTGCAGGCGTCCCCGGCGCCTGCACCCTCAAGCACGTGCGCTCGCCGCGTCGCCCGGCTTGCCTTGCCGTGCGTTCCCGACCCCTGGACCTTCGGTCCGGGGGTCTTCGTTGTCTGCGCTGGTCGGCGGCTTTGTCCTCTGAGTGGAAGAAGTTCGGTTGATCTAGAGAAAAGGTCTTCTCAAAGAGGCGAAAGCCGGTTACGGTCTCGCCATGAGACCGGAGTCACACGGCCCCGGACCGGTTCCGAGAGGACGGCGTGATGCGCATGTCGGCTCGCCCGCAGAACGTGCATCAGGCGCGCCTGCTGCGGCTGCTGCGTGACGAGGGCCCGCGCTCGCGGGCCGAGCTGGGCGACGTCGTCCGGCTGTCGCGCTCGAAGCTGGCCGTGGAGCTGGACCGGCTCGTCGAGCTCGGGCTGGTCGAGGGCGCGGGGCTGGCCGCGTCCCGGGGCGGGCGCCGCTCCGGGATCGTCCGGCTGTCGCCGCGGCTGCGGTTCGTCGCCTTCGACATCGGCGCCACCTCGATCGACGTCGCCGTGACCGACGGCGCCATGGAGGTGCTCGGGCACGTCAGCGAGGAGTGCGACGTCCGGCAGGGCGCGACCGTGGTGCTCGACCGGGCCCTCGACCTGCTCGGCAAGCTGCGCGACGAGGGCCTGATCGGCCAGGTGCACGGCACCGGGATCGGGGTGCCCGGGCCGGTCAGCTTCCGCGACGGCATGCCGGTCGTCCCGCCGATCATGCCCGGCTGGGACCGGTTCCCGGTGCGGGACGCGATCGGGCAGGAGCTCGGCTGCCCGGTGCTGGTCGACAACGACGTGAACCTTATGGCGCTCGGCGAGCTGCACGCCGGGCTGGCCCGCGCGGTGGACGACTTCCTGCTCGTCAAGATCGGCACCGGCATCGGCTGCGGCATCGTCGTGGACGGCGCCATCTACCGCGGCGTGTCCGGCAGCGCCGGCGACATCGGCCACATCCGCGTCGACGACGACGGCCCCATCTGCGCGTGCGGCAACGCCGGCTGCCTGGAGGCCTACTTCGGCGGCGCGGCGCTCGCCCGGGACGCGGAGGCGGCCGCCAGGTCGGGCCGGTCACCGCAGCTCGCCGCGCTGCTGGAGACCCACGGGCAGCTGTCGGCCGTGCACGTCGGCGAGGCCGCCGCCGCGGGGGACCCGGTCGCCGTGCAGATCATCCGGGAGGGCGGCCGGCACGTCGGGCAGGTGCTCGCCGGGCTGGTCAGCTTCTTCAACCCGGGGCTCGTCATCATCGCGGGCGGCGTCGCCGGTCTCGGCCACGCGCTGCTCGCCGAGATCCGCAGCGTCGTCTACCGCCGGTCCGCGCCGCTCGCGACCGGCAACCTCCCGATCGTGCTGTCCGAACTCGCCGGGGCCGCCGGCGTGGTCGGCGGCGCCCGACTCATCAGCGACCACGTCTTCTCCGCGTCCTAACCCCCTCTCCGCCGAGGAGGCCCGATGGGCTCGCCCGAAACCGAACCCCTGCTGCTGATGCGCGGCATCGTCAAGCAGTTCCCCGGCGTCCGCGCCCTGGACGGCGTCGACCTCGACGTACGTCCCGGCGAGGTGCACTGCCTGCTCGGGCAGAACGGCGCCGGGAAGTCGACGCTCATCAAGGTGCTCGCCGGCGCGCACCAGCCGGACGAGGGCGAGATCCTGTTCGCCGGGAAGCCGGTGCGGCTCGCCGGGCCGACCGCCGCGATGCGGGCCGGCATCGCGACCATCTACCAGGAACTCGACCTGGTGGACGGGCTGTCGGTCGCGGAGAACATCTTCCTCGGCCACGAGAAGGCCACGTTCGGCTTCACCCGGCGCGGCGACGCCGAGAAGGCCGCGCGCGAACTGCTCGGCCGGCTCGGGCACGGGGAGATCCCGCCGCGCCGCGAGGTCGGCCGGCTGCCCGCGGCGGGCAAGCAGGTCGTCAGCATGGCCCGCGCCCTGTCGCACGAGGCCCGCATCCTCGTGATGGACGAGCCGTCCGCCGCCCTCGCCCACGACGAGGTGGACAACCTGTTCCGCATCATCCGGGAGCTGACCTCCGCCGGCGTCGCGGTCATCTACATCTCGCACCGCCTGGAGGAGATCCGCGAGGTCGGCGACCGGGTGACCGTCCTCAAGGACGGCAGGGCCGTCGCCGTCGGGCTGCCCGCCCAGACCACGTCCACCGACGAGATCGTGTCGCTGATGACGGGCCGCGACGTCGAGTACGTCTTCCCCGAACGCCCCGACCCCCCGCGCGACGACGACGACCGGCCCGAGGTGCTCCGCGTCGAGAACCTGGCGCTTCCCGGCGCCTTCGACGACGTGTCGCTCACCGTCCGCGCCGGCGAGATCGTCGGGCTCGCCGGGCTGGTCGGCTCCGGCCGCTCGGAGATCCTGGAGACCGTCTACGGCGCGCGGCGTCCCGCCCGCGGACGGGTGCTCGTCGACGGCCGGCCGGTCCGGCCCGGCGACACCGGCGCGGCGGTGCGGCGCGGGATGGGCATGGCGCCGGAGGAGCGCAAGAGCCAGGCGCTGCTGATGAACGAGACCGTCGCGGGCAACGTCAGCGTCGCCGGCCTGTCCCGGTACGCCTCGTTCGGCTGGCTCAACCGCCGCCGCGAGATCGCCGCCGTGCGCCGCCAGATCGAGGCGCTCGACATCCGCCCGCCCGACCCGAAACGGCCGGTCGTGACGCTGTCGGGCGGCAACCAGCAGAAGGTGGTGCTGGCGCGCTGGCTGCTCGGGGCCGCCGATCTGCGGCTGCTGATCCTGGACGAACCGACCCGCGGCGTGGACGTCGGCGCCCGCGCCGAGCTGTACGCGGTGATCCGCGAGCTCGCCGGGCGCGGCATCGGGGTGCTGCTGGTGTCCAGCGAGGTCCCCGAGGTGCTCGGGCTCGCCGACCGCGTCCTCGTCGTCCGCGAGGGGCGGGTCGTGCACACCGGCGACGCCCGCGACCTCGACGAGGCCACCGTGCTCAACATGATCATGGAAGGGAGTGCCCTGTGACCGCGCGTCAATCTGAGGGGACGACCCCCCAGACCCCCGGGAACGACACGGGTCATTCCGAGGGGGCCGCAACCGAGTCCGGCGGGGCGCCCGTCTCGCTGACCAAGAAGGCGGGGCCCGGCGGGCCGTGGCGGCCGTTCGCCAGGGGCGGCGGCGTGGCGCGCGGGCCCGGCGAGATCCACCATCTCGGGCTGGCCGCCGCGCTGGTGCTGCTCGCCGGCGTCGGGCTCGCGACCCAGCCCGACAACTTCGCCACGTCCGGGAACATGGTCGCCATCCTGGTGCTCGCCGCCACCATCGGCGTGATCACCGTCGGCCAGACGTTCGTGATCATCGGCGGCGGGATCGACCTGTCCGTCGGGTCGGTGATGGCGCTGGCGTCGGTATGGGCGACGACCGTGGCGACGCAGTCGTACGGCCCGGCGGTGATGGCGCTGTGCGCGATCCTCGTCGGGACGGGCACGGGCGTCGTGACCGGGCTGCTGATCTCCTACGGGCGGATGGTCCCGTTCATCGTCACCCTCGCGATGCTCGTCGCGGCGCGGGGGCTGGCGCAGCGGATGTCGGACCGCAGGACCCAGCTCATCGGCCCGGAGAACGACGCCCTCGTGGCGCTGTCCACGACGAAGATCCTCGGGCTGCCGCTGGTCGTGTACATCTTCGCGGCGGTCGGGCTGGCCGGCTGGCTGCTGCTCAACCGCACCACGTTCGGCCGCCGGACGTTCGCGGTCGGCGGCAACCCCGAGGCGGCGCGGCTCGCCGGCATCGACGTCCGCCGGCACACCCTGACGCTGTACGCGCTGTCGGGGTTCTGCTGCGGCATCGCCGCGATCATCATCATGGCGCGCACCACCACCGGCTCCAGTACGCACGGCGACCTGTACGAACTGGACGCGATCGCCGCCGTCATCATCGGCGGCACGCTGCTCACCGGCGGGCGCGGCACCGTCGTCGGGTCGATCCTCGGCGTGCTGGTGTTCACCCTCATCACCAACCTGTTCATCCTGAACGGCCTGCAGACCAGCGACCAGCTGATCGCCAAGGGCGCCATCATCGTGGGCGCCGTGCTGCTGCAGCGTCGCGGGCTCCGCTCGCCCACCTGACCCCCCTGCCAGCCCACCCCTCAATCAGGAGCACGACATGCGTGAACAGCGCCCGCATCAGAAGGGCCCCCGTCCCACTCGTAGAGGCGTCCTGTTCGGCGGCGCCGTCGTCGCGGCCGGCGGCCTGGCCGCGGCCTGCACCGGCAACTCCGAGAGCGGCGACTCCGGCACGACCCCGCAGGCCGGCACGCTCGCCGGCGACAACGACAAGCCGGGCAAGGAGGTGACCGTCGGGTTCTCCGCGCCCGCCGCGGACCACGGCTGGATCGCGGCGATCGCCAAGAACGCCGAGGCGCAGGCCAAGAAGTACTCCGACGTGAGCTTCAAGCCGGTGGAGCCGACCAACGACATCAACCAGCAGATCTCCGCCGTCGAGTCGCTGATCAGGGCGAAGGTCAACGTGCTGGTGATCCTGCCCAACGACGGCGAGCAGCTCAACCAGGTCGGCCGCAAGGCGATGGACGCCGGCATCCCGGTCGTCAACCTCGACCGCGTCTTCCCCGACAACCTGTCGTACCGGACGTGGATCGGCGGCGACAACTACGGCATGGGCGTCTCCGCCGGCAACTACATCGGCAAGAAGCTCAAGGACAAGGGCGTCGCCGACCCGGTCATCGTGGAGATCCAGGGCATCGCGACGCTGCCGCTGACGCAGGACCGCAGCAAGGGCTTCGCGGACGCGCTGAAGTCCCACGGCTTCTCCGTCACCGCCAAGCAGGACGCGAAGTTCACCGTCGAGTCCGGCAACCAGGTCGCCTCCAACCTGCTGCAGGCGCACAAGAAGATCGACGCCGTCTGGAACCACGACGACGACCAGGGCGTCGGCGTGCTCGCAGCGATCAAGCAGTCCGGCCGCAAGGAGTTCTTCATGGTCGGCGGCGCCGGGTCCGCCAACGCGATGCGGGAGATCAAGGCGGGCGGCGTGCTGGAGGCGACCGTCACCTACTCGCCGACGATGGCCGCGTCCGCGATCAAGCTGGGCCGGTTGATCGCGCAGGGCAAGGGGATGGCCGACCTGGTCGAGCTGCAGGTGCCGCAGTCGATCACCCTGGCGTCCGAGACGATCACCAAGGACAACGTCGACCGCTACATGCCGCTCGGCTTCGAGTCCTGAGCGACGGGGGCGCCGGCGCGTCCGCCCCGCACGGGGTGGATGCGCCGGCCAGACAGAGAGGTGAGCAGGATATGACGACCGTCGGAGTCGGGATGGTCGGGCACGCGTTCATGGGACGCGCCCACTCCCAGGCGTGGCGCAGCGTCGGGCCGTTCTTCGGGCCGCCGCTGACCCCGGTCATGACCGCGCTGGCCGGGCGTTCCGCCGAGCGCGCCGGCGCGGCCGCCGCGTCGCTCGGGTGGGCGTCGGTGGAGACCGACTGGAAGGAGCTGCTCCGCCGCGACGACGTCCAGCTCGTCGACATCTGCACGCCGGGCGACAGCCACGCCGAGATCGCGGTCGCCGCGCTCGACGCGGGCAAGCACGTGCTGTGCGAGAAGCCCCTCGCCAACTCCGTCGCTGAGGCCGAGGCGATGGCCGCCGCCGCCGACCGGGCCCGCGAACGCGGCATCCGGTCGATGGTCGGGTTCAACTACCGGCGCGTCCCCGCGGTCACCCTGGCCCGCCGGCTGGTCGCCGACGGGCGGCTCGGGACCGTCCGGCACATCCGGGCCCAGTACCTCCAGGACTGGCTGACCGACCCGCAGGCCCCGTTCAACTGGCGGATGGACCGCGACAGGGCCGGGTCGGGCGCGCTCGGTGACATCGCCTCGCACATCGTCGACACCGCGCAGTTCATCACCGGGCACAAGGTGACGGGGGTGTCGGCGACGATGGAGACCTTCGTCCCGGAACGCCCGGCGCCCGGGGGCGGCACCGCCCAGGTCACCGTGGACGACGCCGCCCTGTTCATCGGGCGCACCGACGGCGGCGCGCTCGCGTCCTTCGAGGCCACCCGCGCCGCCACGGGACGCAAGAACGCGCTGCGGATCGAGGTCAGCGGCTCGTCCGGCGCACTGTCCTTCGACCTGGAGTCGCTGAACGAGCTGTGGTTCTACGACGGGACGGAGGACGCGGCGACGGCCGGGTTCCGGCGCATCGTCGTCACCGAGCCCGTCCACCCCTACACCGGGCACTGGTGGCCGCCCGGTCACGTGCTCGGCTACGAGCACACCTTCACCCACCAGATGGCCGACCTGCTCACGGCGATCGCTGACGGCACCGACCCCAGCCCCTCGTTCGCCGACGGGCTCCGGATCCAGCGCGTCCTCGCCGCCGTCGCCGACAGCGCGGCGTCCCGGCGCTGGGTCGACGTCGAAGGGAGCGACTGACATGGCACGACCGATCACCCTGTTCACCGGCCAGTGGGCGGACCTGCCGTTCGAGGAGGTCTGCCGGCTCGCGTCCGGCTGGGGCTACGAGGGACTGGAGATCGCCTGCTGGGGCGACCACTTCGAGGTGGACAAGGCACTCGCCGACGACACCTACGTTCCCCGCAAGCTGGAGACGCTCGCCAAGCACGACCTGAAGGTCTGGGCGATCTCCAACCACCTCGTCGGCCAGGCCGTCTGCGACAACCCCGACGAACGCCACCAGGCGATCCTGCCCGAACGGATCTGGGGCGACGGCGAGGCCGAGGGCGTCCGGCAGCGCGCCGCGGCCGAGATCAAGGACACCGCGCGCGCCGCCGCGAAGCTCGGCGTCGACACCGTCATCGGCTTCACCGGCTCGTCGATCTGGCACACGGTCGCGATGTTCCCGCCGACCCCCGACGCGATGGTCGAACGCGGCTACGCCGACTTCGCCGACCGCTGGAACCCCATCCTGGACGTGTTCGACGAGGTCGGCGTCCGGTTCGCGCACGAGGTCCACCCGAGCGAGATCGCCTACGACTACTGGACGACCGTGCGGACGCTGGAGGCGATCGGGCACCGTCCCGCGTTCGGCCTCAACTTCGACCCGTCCCACTTCGTCTGGCAGGAACTCGACCCGGTCGGCTTCCTGTTCGACTTCCGCGACCGGATCTACCACGTCGACTGCAAGGACACCAAGGTCCGCACCGGCGACGGCCGGCGCGGGCGGCTCTCGTCCCACCTGCCGTGGGCGGACCTGCGGCGCGGCTGGGATTTCATCTCCACCGGCCGCGGCGACGTCCCCTGGGAGGACGTCTTCCGCGCCCTCAACTCGATCGGCTACACCGGCCCCATCTCGGTCGAGTGGGAGGACGCCGGCATGGACCGGCTGCAGGGCGCCCCGGAGGCGCTGGAGTTCGTCCGCGGCCTCAACGCGATGGAACTGCCGACGTCGTCCTTCGACTCCGCGTTCTCGTCCGAGTGACCCGCGGCGCGCCGCCCCGGTGAGGCCACGCACCGGGCGCGGCGCGCCGCTCCCCTCACGACGCGACCCGGGCGCCTACCCTTCCCGGGGCGTGGTCTTCGACGAAACGCTGCACCTCGGCGAGCGGAGCACCGAGCGGCGGGACGATGATGAGCCGGTCCACGCCCATCGCGCCGTAGGCGGTGACGTGCTCCTCATCCGGCGCCCGCGGCGGGGTGACGGAGATGTGCAGCGGCGGACGGTCGCCGGTCTCCTCGGTCAGCCGTGAGATGAGATCCGCGGCGGCGCGGCGTCCGAGCATCCAGCCGTACCAGCCGTCGGCGTGCCGGACGGCCCGCCGCAGCGCGGCCCGGCTGTGCCCGCCCGTCACCACCGGAACGGGACGCTGCACCGGACGCGGATGAGCGTCCACGCCGTCGAAGTCCACGTGGCGCCCGTGGAAGGCGGGCTTGTCGTCGTGCCACAGCGACCGGATCGCCCCGAGGTACTCGTCTGCGCGCGCGCCGCGGTCCTCGGGCGGGACGCCGAGGGCCCGCAGCTCCGGCTCCAGGTATCCGACGGCCATGCCGAAGATGAGCCGTCCCCCGCTCAGCACGTCGACGCTGGCGAGCTGCTTGGCCAGGATCAGCGGGTTGCGCTGCGGCAGGACGATGATCCCGGTCCCGAGGGCGATGCGCTCGGTGTGCGCCGCGAGGTGGGCGAGCGCGATCAGCGGGTCGAGGACGGGGACGTCCGGGTCCAGGGGCGAGGAGTCGACGCGCGGGCTCGGCAGCACCACATGGTCGGCGACCCACAGCGAGTCGTACCCGAGGTCCTCGGCGAGCTCGGCGACACGGGCGGTGGCGCGCGGTTCCGCGCACGCGTGCAGGTTGGCGGCGAAAAGTCCCAAGGTCGGTGGCATGGCTCAATAGTCGAACTTTTCCACGATCGAGTCAAGCGATGATCGACGGGATATACGCTGTCGGCATGGCTTCGATGCGGGACGGACTGCCCGAGGGCCTCGCCTCCCTCACCGGTTTCCAGATGTCCAAGTGCGGCTGGTGGCTGGAGCAGCGGCTCGAAGAGGAGCTGCGGCCCCTCGGCCTCCGGGTGCGGCACTTCCTCGTCCTCGCGATGCTCGGCTCCTCCGGAACGCTGTCGCAGCAGGAGATGGCCGGCTACCTCCTGCTCGACCCCACGCTCATGGTCGGGCTCGTGGACGATCTGGAGGCGCGCGGGCTCTGCGAGCGAACCCGGGACCCCAAGGACCGGCGGCGCTACTCCGTCCAGATCACCGAAGAGGGGACCGCGCTGCACCGCCGGGCCCGCGAAGCCGCCGACCGGGTCGGAGCGGACGTGTTCGGGCCGCTGTCGGACGACGAACTGCGCATGCTCACCCGTGCACTCGGACGGGTGATGGAGCCGTTCTGGGCCGAGCAGACGGTGCGCCCGCGCCGCAAGCCGGTGCGCTGAGCGGGATCAGGGCAGGGCGCGGAAGTCGGCGAAGTCGAAGCCGGGGGAGACCACGCAGCTGACCAGGACCTCCTCGTCACCGGACGGACGGGCGGCCTGCCACACGCCCGCCGGCACGACGGCCTGCGGGACCTGCCCGCCCGCCACGTCCGCTCCCAGCGTGATCGACTCCTGCGTCCCGGACGGGCGTTCTCCGTCCCCGCCGAGGAGCAGCGTCAGCGGCCCACCCCGGTGCCACAGCCACACCTCGGCGGACCGGACGGCATGCCACATCGACTCCTCGCCGGGCGGCAGCAGGAAGTAGATGCCGGTGGCGCTGGCCCGCTCACCCGGGTATCCGTCCGGCGTGAACGCCACGTCCGACCGCCACGTCTCCCGGTACCACCCGCCCTCGGGGTGCGGCAGCAGGCTGAGGGCCTCGGCCGTCGCGGGACGATCGAGCATCGCGACGTGCCGCCCGTCCGGGCCGCGCCGCAGGTACCGGACGCGCGCAGCCGTCGTCCGGTCGATCACCCCGCGTCCAGGCACGGCACCCGGCGCCGGATCCAGCGTGACGGCGACGACCTGCCCGTCCTCGAACACGTCATCGGCCACGGCCAGCGCGGCGGCGTCATCGGGCGCCCACACCGCGCCCGCCTCGGACAGGACGAACCGCGGGCCGGGCTGGGCCTGCCAGGCATCGAGAGTCGTGAGCAGCAGCACGGTCAGTCCATTTCGGAGAGGCGGGCCGGGTCGAAGGCGATCGGGTAGGGGCGGTCCAGCGTGATGGTTTCGCCGGAGCGGGCCTTGGCGGCCACCTCGTAGCGGTCGTCCCTGAGTTCCAGCATGGTGATCGTTGGACGGGGTTCCAGGTCGACCAGCCAGTAGTGCGGGATGCCGGTCAGGGCGTACTCGCTCACCTTGCGGACGCGGTCGATCTGCTCGTTGACGGTGCGGGGCGTGACGACCTCGGCGACGAGGATGAGGTCGGGACCGTAGTAGGTGCGGGTCTGCCGTTCCAGGGCGGCGCGGGCGACGTCGCGGGTCACGGCGAAAACGTCCGGCTTGCGGATGCCGGCGGGGGTGGTCACGTCCTGCGGAGCCCCGGCGACGTGGACGTCGGCGTCCGCCTGGCGGGCCGCGTCCTTGAGGACGTTCTTGAGCTGTTCGGCGGCGTGGTCGTGCCACAGGTCGCCCGGCAGTTCGTTCAGCCACCCGTCCGCCAGTTCGTAGCGGCGGCCCTCCTCGGGCAGCGCGTCCAGGTCGTACAGCGTGTACGGACCGTGCGCGCGGCCGAGCGTCCCGCCCATGGATCGTCCCCCTCACCTCGGCTTCTCCGAATTTAGCGGACGCGGGTCCGGCAGGGCCGCAGGCATGATCGCGCGTCGGGATGCGGCCAATGTCTCGAAAGCAGAGGGGCGGCAGGTTAAGATACATCGTGTCTTGGACTTGACCCTCCACCCGGGGGAGGGACGAGTCTGCGGAGGCAGACCCTTTTCTCTCTCTTCTCTCTCTCCGAAGGAGAGATGCGTTGACTTTCCTCCCCGCCTAAAGGCAGGGGATTCCAACCGTCGCCGGTCGGGTTTCCTGCTTCGTCGCCGACTGCCCCGTCCGGGAGGGCTCCCGTTGAGGTCTTACACCGGCTCCACAGGCAGACACCGCCAGCCCGGCGGCCAGAACGTTGCGGGCCGCGTTGACGTCGCGGTCGTGGACCGCGCCGCAATCGCAGCGCCATTCCCTCACGTCGAGGGGCATCTTCTCGGTGCTGGTCCCGCACTGCGAGCACAGCCTGGAGGAGGGGAACCACCGGTCGATCACGATGAGTTCGCGGCCGTACCAGTCGGCCTTGTACTCCAGCATCGTCCGCAGGTCCCGCCATGCCGCGTCCGAGATCGCGCGGGCCAGCGAGTGGTTGCGGACCATGCCCGCGACGTTCAGGTCCTCGATCACGACCGTTTGGTTCTCACGGACGAGCCGAGTCGACAGCTTGTGCAGGTGATCACGGCGCCGGTCAACGATCCGCGCGTAGATCCGGGCAACATTCCGGCGGGCCTTGTCCCGGTTCTTCGACCCCTTCGCCTTGCGAGACAGATCGTTCTGCGCTTTGGCGAGGCGTTCCCGGTCCCGCCGCTCGTACCGGGGGTTGGTGACCTTCTCTCCCGTCGACAGCGTCACCAGCGACGTGACCCCCGCGTCCACGCCCACCACCTGGCTGACCGGGTCAAGCCGCGCAATCATGTCCTCGCACAAGATCGAGCAGAACCAACGCCCCGCACTGTCGCAGGAGACGGTCACCATGGACGGCTCCGACCCCACCGGCAATGGGCGCGACCACACGATGTCCAATGGATCGGACATCCTCGCCAAGGTGAGTTCACCATCTCGCCAGCGGAACGCCGAACGGGTGTACTCCGTCGAGCCGCGAGTCTTCTTCTTCGCCTTGAAACGCGGATACTTCGCGCGCCTGGCGAAGAAGTTGGTGAACGCGGTCTGAAGGTGCCGCAACGCCTGCTGAAGCGGGACGCTGGACACCTCGCACAAGAACCCGAGCTCCGGGGTCTTCTTCCATTCGGTCAGCGTGGCCGAGGACTGCACGTAGGAGATGCGGCGCTGCTCGCTGTACCAGGCACGGGTGCGTTCTTCCAGCGCCTTGTTGTAAACGAGGCGCACGCAGCCAAACGTGCGGGAAAGTTCCGCCGCCTGCTCGCCCGTGGGGTAGAAGCGGTACCGGAACGCCCGCTTCACCTGCCGTGCCATGCCTCACATCCTACCGGCGTCACGGCTGAATATCGTACGCCAGTTCGAATTTGCAGCGTTGTGCAGCGTTTCCTTAGGTACTTGACGGCAGGGGCATCCATGATCAAGGAGGACTGATGAGCGTCGAGCAGCATCCACAGAACGCGCCCGCGCTGCGCGCCTCGGACCGCGACCGCGACGAGATGCTCGTCCGGCTGCACACGGCCTTCGCCGAGGGGCGGCTGAGCGAAGCCGAGCTCGACGAGCGCATCGACCTGGTCCTGGCCTCACGCACCCATGAGGAACTCGGGGCAGTGGCCGCCGACCTGCCCCGCCAAGGGGGCGGTGCGGTCCCGGAGTGCTCCGGACCCGCCGGGCGGTTCCAGGTCGCCTACAAGAGCCCGGTCACGCGCGCCGGACGCTGGCGGCTGCCCGAGCGTTTCACCACCGTCGTCTACAAGGGGACGGGCCTGCTCGACCTGCGGTCCGCCGAGCTGGACGGGCCCGTCACCGTGCTTCGGATCCTGGCCTACAAGTCCTCGGTGGAGATCATCGTGCCTCCGGGTGTTCGCGTGGAGACCGACGGTGTGGGCGTCTCCACCGAGGTCCACGGCGTCCCGCCGGCCGGTGCGCCGGTCGTTCACGTCCGGGGTTATGCCTACAAGGGAACGATCGAGGCGAAAGATCGAATACGCCGCTCATGAAGTGATAGAACGCTCCCGCGGCCCCATTGGCCGCCGTTCACCTGGATGTCCGTACAGACACCTGTGTGGCGCGATTTGATGGTGGTCCGACAGGACCGTGAAGGAGCGCGTGTGACGGCGAGCACCCCGGAGCAGGACGAGGCCCGGCGGACGGCCGAGGAGGAAACGGCCGGCTCCCGCCAGGTCCGGCGGCGGCTGACCTTCGGCGTCGCCGGCGACCTCGCCGGCATGCGGGCGGCGCTGTCACCCTGGCAGCGCGCGTACGAGGCGTGGCGGGCCGCCGGGCTGAGCTGGGGCCACGGTGCCCCGCCCCGGGAACGGTCCGCCGGCGAGGCCACGAGCGTCAACGCCGTCCGCCTGGAGGAGGCGCCGGAGACAGCGGAGCCCGAGCCCGCCGAGCCCGCCCCCGAGAAGACCGAGAGCAAGAAGCCCGCGTCGAAGAAGGCCGCGCCCGACCCGGACGACGTGCTGGTGGCCGGGCCGAGCCTGACCGCGCGGAAGCAGGCCCCGTCCCCGCCCCCGGCGCGCGGGCTGCGTTCGCGGCTGGCGGTTGTGACCGGGCTCGTCCTGGTCGCCGCAGGCGTGATCTTCACGGTGTCCCAGGGGGAGAGCGGCTCGGACGAGCCGGGCGTCCCCGGCCCGGTGGCGGCGGACGCGCTCTTCGCGCCCGACCCGGCCGCCGAGACCGACGGGCTCGTCCAGGACCTCGCCGCCGTCGCCGCGGCCGGCGGGACGCTGGTCGCCGCGGGCACCGAGAGCGACGGCGTCGCGGGACGGGAGCGGACCAGGTTCCTCTCCTCCGTCGACGGGGGACACGCCTGGTCGCTGGGGCGGATCCGCACGGCGGACGGCTCGGTGCTCCCGTTCGGCGACGACCCGGGCATGGTCTCCGGCGGGAACGGACTGTGGGCGGCGCTCGGCCGCACGTCCGGCGGCGGCACGGTGGCGTGGACGAGCCGGGACGCCAAGACCTGGACCAGGCACACGCTCGGCGCCGCGTTCCAGCCGTCAGACAAGGTGAACCACCTGGCCCGCACCGGCGACGGCTTCGCGGCCGTGGGCGTCGCGGACGGCCGTGCCGTCGTCTGGATCTCGGCGGACGGCGGCACCTGGCAGCGCGTCGAGGGCTTCAAGGGGATCACGGGCTTCGAGCGCGTGGCGTCGTCCGGGACGGTCCTGGTGGCGTACGGGACCTACTCCAGCAAGGTCACCCGGAGGCGGGGCGGGAAGAAGGTCACGCGCACCGTGCCCGCCCACGCCGTCTGGCGGTCCACGGACGGCGGGCGGACGTGGGCCCCCGTGGAGATCCCGCAGGCGCAGGGCTCGTACGGGCCCACGAAGGGCCTCACGTTCGGTCCCGGCGGGTTCGCGACCGTCCGCGAGGGCAAGCACACGACCGGCCCGAAGAAGCGCCGCAGGACGACGCGCTTCGGGGTCCTGTTCACGTCGGCGGACGGCCTGAAGTGGCAGGTCGCGAGCCGCTTCAAGGGGTACGGAATCGAGCGGTTCGGCGGAACGCCGGCCGGCCTCGCGGTGCTGGTGCAGGGCGCCGAGGGCGCCCGCACGATCCTGCGCAGCGCCGACGGCCGCGCGTGGCAGCCGGGCGGCACCGTCGCCGCGCCCGTGCGGAGCAGCGGGCTGACGGTCGCGTCGGGCGGCGCGGTCGCGATCTCCGGGCGGCAGGGCGACGACGCCTACCTGCACGGCGTGGATCTGCGGACCGTGCCGGGGGCCGTCCGCCCGGAACGCGCGATCACGTCCGTCGCGGCGGCTCCCGGCCGCTCGGTCGCGGTGGGCAGCAGCAATGGCGGCGCGGCGATCTGGACGGCCCCGGACGGCCGCACCTGGCAGCGCGCCCGGTTCCCCGGCGCCGGCGGACGGCTTTCGGACGTCGTGCACGGCGGCGAGGGGTGGCTCGCGGTGGGCCGCACGTCCGGCGCGAGACCGGCGCCCCTCGCGATGACCTCGCAGGACGGGACGTCCTGGCAGAAGGCGGCGTTCCCCGCCGGCCCGCCGCCCGCGGCCGCCGCGACGGGGTCGTCCGGCTACGTCGCGGTCGGGACGGGCGCGATCTGGCGGACGGCCGACCTCCGGGCGTGGAAGCGCACCGACCTCGACGGCGCCCCGTCCGATGTGACGGCGACGGCCGCGAGGTACGTGGCGGTCGGCGCCCGTGGGGAGGCGCCGGCCGTCTGGACGTCACCGGACGGCGCGAAGTGGACGGCCGCCGAACTTCCGGCCGGTCTCGCCACCGGGCCGCTCACCGATGTCGCCGCCCACGGGAACGTCTTGGTGGCGATCGGCGAGGACGGTGCACCGCTGGTCTCCGCCGACGGCGGGACGACCTGGGGCGCGTACGGGCTCGGCGGCGACTTCAACGCCACCGCGGTCACCTCGACGCCGGACGGCTTCGTCGTCGCCGCGACCACCTCGACGCAGGACGCGGTGGTCCTGACGTCCGCGGACGGCGCCACGTGGCGGCTTCTCCGGGTTCCCGGGCTGTCGGGGGCCGGTGATCAGCGGCTCACCGCCCTGACCGCCATGGGCCCCGCCGTCCTCGCCACCGGAATCACGGCGGGCCCGCGCTCGGAGGTCCCGCTCCTCTGGAAGGCCCGCGTCCCGCGGTAGCGGCGGGGACGGTCAGCCGTTGCAGCCGCAGGAGCATCCCTTCGGGCATGAGCATCCGCCGCCGTGTCCGCAACTGCAGCCTTTTTTCGTCATGCGCGGAAAGTAGCCTCCGGCGCATTGTGCGGTCTATGGCCGTCGGCGCGAGGTGACTCTGTCGTGCAGGACACGGACCGCCCCGGGGCGGGGAATCTCGGGACGGCCCGTGCCTGGCTGGCGGCTCAGGCGTCGATGTGGAGGTCCACGCCGAGCAGGATCAGGACCCAGAGGAAGATGGCCAGCAGCGCGCTGCCCACGCGGCGGATCAGGCTTTCGTCGATATAGCCGCGGTCCCAGGCGATGAACACGCCGATGATGATGTAGATGAGGCCGACCAGGCTGATGTGCGGCCGGTATCGGGTCGCCATGTACGGCGTCTCCTCCCGGTGGGGGTCTGACGATCGCTCGCTGCCCCGCGGGTCAGGGAGAAAACACCGGCGGCATTCAGGGTCAGACCCTGACGCACTTTTTGGCACATCCCAAATTGGTGTGCGATGACCGTGCGGAAGCGGGCGCCCACCGTCCGGGCGGGTCGCCTATTTCCCCGACATGCTGATGCGGACGACGGTGGGGTCGCGGTCGTCGGGGCCGGCGAACTCGGCGTTGCGGTGCACCACGTCGAACTCGTGCTTGTCCCGCCGCAGGGACGGGCTGAGCAGGATGTGGTCGAGGACCTCGGAGTTGCCGCCGGTGACCGCCGTGTAGCGGTCGCCCGCGGGCAGCCGCGCCGGGAGGTCGGTGAGCCCGGTGCCCTGGACGAGGGCGCCGACGGGGGAGGAGGCCTCACCGTCGTTGAGCTCACCCGCGACGATCACCCTGGCGTCCGCGTCCACCTTCCGGACCGAATGAACAAACCCCGCCACGACGCGGGCCTGCGCGGCGCGGCGCCACTCGGTGGGACGGGCCGGCGGCTGGTGCCGGCCGAACAGCGGCTGGTCGTCGCCCGTGCGCGGGAACCACTGGTTCGCGATGACGATGATGCGGCGGCCCTGCCAGGTGAGCTCCCCGGCGAGGGGCTTGCGGGTCCCCGCCCACGCGGCGTCGCCCGGTGCGATCCGGCCGGGGCTGAGCGACAGCCCGGCCGTCCCGCCGCGCCGGACGGCCCGGACCGGCGTCACGGCGGGGTCGGGGCCCTTGGGCGGGTTATCGGGGAGCGGCTCGGTGAGGTTGGGGCGGTCGACGAACGCGAGCCCGCGGTCGGTGCGGAACAGGAACCCGATCCGCCGGTTGTCGCCCTTCCGGCCGCCGTCGGCGTTGTCGCGCGGGTCGACCGACCGCCAGTCGTAGGCGGGGCCGCCCGCCGCGCTGATCGCTGTGATCAGCTGGGCGACGGTCTGGTCGGCGGCGACGGTGCCGTCGTCGTCGGGGCCGCTGTTGTCGCCGAGGCCGCTGACGGTGATGAGATCGGGGGAGCGCAGCCCGGTCACGATGTCGCCGGCGAGGCCGGCGAACCGCGCGGGCGGCGCGTCCGGGTTCAGCCCGTCCAGCCCGGCGGTGGCGACGGCGAGTTCGCCGGGCCTCTGCGGGCGGGTGACCTCGCGGGGCAGCCCGCCGGCCTCGCGGCGCGGGGTCGCGGTGAGCAGCAGGCGGTAGTCGCCGTACCCGTAGTCGAGGACGCCGCGGTTCGCGCCCGGGAGCCGGTCGCCGACGTTCATCCCGGGCAGCGGGGCGAGGGCGTCGTCCAGGATGATCCGCTCGGGGTTGGCGTCGCCGTCGCGCAGCAGGATGCCGCCGCGCGCCGTCCGCGTCCCGGCTCCGGCGCCGTTCGCGGGCAGCACCGGGACCTCGCCGTAGCGGGACGGGCCGACCGCCACGGCCTCGCGGATCTCGATCCGCATCCCTTCGAGGGACTCGTAGAAGTCGATGCCGTCGCGGCGGGGGTCGAACGCGCCGCCCCGCTCGACGTCGCCGTACCCGCGGTCGATCACCTGCGGCGGCGGCCGGCGGCCACCGGGGCCGATGACGACCGGCGGCGGCAGCGGAGCGCCGTGCGCCTCGACGGTGGTCGCGGTGGCGTCGATCTCGGTGCGGGTCAGCCCGCCGGACGAGGCGCCGCCCGGACGGAACTCGGCGACCTTGCCGTCCACCCGGACGAAGTCGCCCGCCGCGACGCGGGGCCGGGTCCGGGTGAAGACGAACACGCCCTCGGACGTCGCGTGGTTCCTGTCGGGGCGGGGGTCCTGCATCCAGAACCCGTTGCCGGTCAGCGCGGTCACGACGCCGGGGACCCGCGCGACGGCGGAGCCGTTCAGCGGCGAGACGTGCACGGCGCCCTGGATGTCGCGGATGCGCACGGCGGGCGCCGCGGCGTGCGCGGCGTGCGGGGCGGCCAGCGGTGCGACGAGGACGGTCGCGGCCAGGAGCCTCCGGAGACCGTGCACCACCCGCGCTCCATGATCGACTAGGGAGTCCGACCGAACGACAAGGATGATACGCGTGCGCCCGGGCACCGCGTGCCGCCCTCGCGAACGTCGTCCGGGGCGGCACACCGCGGCCTTCGGGGCCTACTCCTCCAGCGTCAGCGCGGCCTTCGGGCACGAGCGGACCGCGTGCCGGACGCGGTCCTCCTCCTCCGGCGGGACGTCCGGCTTCAGGATCCGCAGCTCGTCGTCGTCGTCCAGGTCGAAGACCTCGGGTGCGAGCCCGACGCACACGGCGTTCGCCTCGCACACCAGAGGATCGACTCGTACTCTCATTCGCCTTCTCCGTTCCCGCCGTGAGCGTGCCGGTACCACCTTCGCCCGCCAACTTACCGAACGTGGTTCGGGGTGGTCTGCCGACCCCAAAAGTAGAACAGGTTCCATATAGGGGGACAAGGGCGGGTCTCACTGAGCGGATCTCGGATAGGGTGCCCGGACTGGAGGAGAGCGATGACCCACACCAAGGCGTCCACCGGCCCGGGGACGACCGGCACGTCCACCCCCGAGATGCCCGCCGACCTGCTGCGGGCGGCGCGCTACGCCAAGGGCTTCATGCCGGACGGTGAGGGCGCCGCGCTGTACGAGACGGCCCTGGAGTACGGGGCGCGCCTCGCCGGCACCGGCCCGATGCTGGAGGTCGGCACCTACTGCGGCAAGTCCGCGGTCTACCTGGGGGCCGCGGCCCGCGCGGCGGGAACGATCCTTGTCACCGTCGACCACCACCACGGCTCGGAGGAGAACCAGGCGGGCTGGGAGCACCACGACCCGTCCCTCGTCGACCCGAGCACAGGGCGGATGGACACGCTCCCCACCTTCCGGAAGACGATCGCCGCCGCCGGGCTCGAGGACGAGGTCGTCGCCGTGGTCGGGCAGTCCCGCACCGTGTCGGCCTTCTGGCGGACACCGCTGGCGCTGCTGTTCATCGACGGCGGCCATGCCGAGGAGCACGCGCAGGGCGACTACGAGGGCTGGGTCCCTCACGTCGCCGTCGGCGGGGCCCTCGTGATCCACGACGTCTTCCCCGACCCCAAGGACGGCGGGCAGCCGCCGTACCACGTGTACCTGCGGGCACTGGAGAGCGGCGCGTTCGAGGAACGCCGCGCCGAAGGCTCGCTGCGCGTCCTGGAACGCGTCAACGACACCGACCCGGTGCGCTGACCCGCGGCGTGCGCCGCCCTTGAGAGCGGCCGGGCGGCGCGCCGCAGGTGAGCGCTAGAGGTTCGTCCGCATCGGGTTGGCGACCGAGACCAGGGCGCATCCGCACGCGAGCGGGTCGGACGCCTCCGACGGTCCGAGCGGCCGTCCCGCGACCTCCTTGAACAGCCGGGCGCCGGGAGAGGCGTCCGCGAGCGCGTCCGCCGCCAGGATGACCGCCGCCGCCGTGTAGGTGGAACGGTCCCCGGGGAAGTGCCGCCGGTTCTCGAACTGCCAGCCCGTCCAGTACGAGCCGTCCTCGTGCCGCAGGTGCTGGATGGTGCGGAACAGCTCCAGCGCCCGGTCGCGGTCGCCCGCCGCGTCCAGCGCCAGCACCAGCTCGCAGCTCTCCGCCGCCGTCACCCACGGCTGGTCGGACACGCAGCGGCAGCCGAGGCCCGGCACGACGAACGTGTCCCAGTCCTCGTCGAACCGGCGCGCCGCGTCCTCGCCGCGGACCGGGCCGCCGAGCACCGGGTAGTACCAGTCCATCGACCAGCGGCTCTTGTCGGCGAACGCCTCCGGATGCGCGGCCACCACGTGCCCGAGCTGGTCGGCGGCAAGCTCCCACTCCGGCCGGTGCTCGCCGAGATGCTCGGCCAGCGCCACCGCGCACCGCAGCGACTGGTGGATCGACGAGCAGCCGGTCAGCAGCGCGTGGTCGGACGCCTCGCCGTTCTCGTGCCGGATCCAGATGATCTCCCCGCGCCGGGTCTGCAGGCCGAGGGTGAACTCGATCGCCCGCTGGACCGCGGGCCACATCCGCCGCGCGAACTCCTCGTCCCCGGTCATCTGCAGCTCGTGCCAGACGCCCACCGCGACGTAGGCGGCGTGGTTGGACTCGCCGCCCGGCTCGGTGACCTCGCCCAGCACCCACTTCGCGGGCCACGACCCGTCCGGCCGCTGGACGTTGCGCAGCCATTCGTACGCCCGCCTGGCCTCCTCACCGAGCCCGGCGACCGACAGCGCCATCGCGGCCTCGATGTGGTTCCAGGCGTCCACGTGCCCGGGGACGCCGCCCGTGGGGGAGAACCAGGGGATCGCGCCGGACTCCTCCTGCTGCGCGGCGATGCTCCGCGCCGTCGCGACGAGGTCGTCCGTCGACAGGACCCCGGTCACCGAAGGCGGGCCGGTCTCAGACCGCATCCGCGGTCTCCTTGGCCGGGGCCGCCGGCGTGCCCGGTGCGGCGGGCTTGGCGAAGTAGACGACGACGCTCTTGCCGATCACCGGGTTCAGCGCGCGCTCGGCCAGCCGGGTGGCGAGGGGGCGCTTCATGATGTCCCAGACGAGGATCTGGTGGTAGGCCTTGGCGAGCGGGTTGCCGTCGTTGTTCACCCCCACCGCGCACTTGATCCACCAGTACGGGGCGTGCAGCCCGTGCGCGTGGTGGTGGCCGCCGACCCGGAAGCCGACCGACTTCAGCTTGGCCTCCAGCTCGGCCCGCGTGTAGATCCGCACGTGCCCGCCGGGCGCGGTGTGGTAGTCCTCCGACAGCGCCCAGCACACCCGCTCGGGCAGCCAGCTCGGCACCGTCACCGCGAGCTTGCCGCCCGGCTTCAGGACGCGCAGCAGCTCGCGCATCGCCCGCATGTCGTCGGGGATGTGCTCCAGCACCTCCGACGCGATGATCGCGTCGAAGTGGTCGTCGGGGAACGGCAGGTCGAGCGCGTCACCCTGCACGGTCTCTGCGGTCGCGTCCTCGGGCACGTCGCCTTCGAGGCTCATCGCCCCGAACATCTTCTCGACGGCGGACAGCTCCTCGGCGTCCTGGTCGAAGGCGACGACGTGCGCACCCCGGCGGTACAGCTCGAAAGCGTGCCGTCCGGCGCCGCATCCCATGTCGAGGACGCGGTCTCCGGGGGTGACGCGGAACCGCTGGAAATCCACGGTCAGCAGGGTCGTGCTCCTTCCATACGGGGGAACGCCGTCGGGACGTCCCTCAGCCCTTGGCCTTGCCCGCGGCGAGCCGCAGGTAGTTCTGCTGGGTGATGGCGGCCCGGTAGTGCTCCACGGTGGCCTTCGCCACCGCGGGCCAGGCGAAGCGCTCCTGGACGCGGGCCAGGCCGGCGGCGCCGGCGCGGGCGCGCTCCCCGGCGGAGTCGTGCAGCCGGCGCAGGGTCGCGGCCAGCTCCTCCACGTCCCCGGGCTGGACGAGGACGCCCGCGTCGCCGACCACCTCGGGCAGTGCGCCCGCGCGGCTCGCGACCAGCGGCGTCCCGGACGCCATGTGCTCCACGGCCGGCAGCGAGAAGCCCTCGTAGCGGGACGGGACGGCGGCGATCTCCGCGGACGCCATCAGCTCGCCCAGCTCGTCGTCGCTGATGCCGCTGACGAACCGGACGCGGTCGCCGAGGGCCAGTTCCCGCACGAGTTTCTCGGTCGGGCCGTCCTTCTGCGGCTTGCTGACGACGATGACGTGCACGTCCCGCTCGGTGGCGAGCTTGGCGACCGCGTGCAGCAGCACGTCCACGCCCTTGATCGGCGCGTCGGCGCTGGCCATCGCCACGATCCGGCCGGGGACGCGCTCGCCGCGCGGGTGGAAGATGCGGGTGTCGACGCCGAGCGGAAGGATCTCGATGTCGCGCGGGTCGACCTTGAAGTCCTTGACGATGTCGACCTTGGACGACTCCGACACCGTCATCACGGGGCCGATCCGCCGCGACACCTGCGACTGCATGCCGACGAACCCGTACCAGCGGAACTTGCCGAGCTTCTGCTTGACGCCGCGCGCCGCCTCCAGCTCGATCCGCCGGTCGACGCTGATCGGGTGGTGGATGCTGGTCACCAGCGGCAGCCCGAGCCGGGCGATGCCGAGGTTGCCGAGGCCGAGGACCTGGTTGTCGTGCACGACGTCGAAGTCGCGGCGGCGCTTCTTCAGCAGCCGCAGCGCGCGCAGGCTGAACGTCAGCGGCTCGGGGAAGCCGCCCGTCTTCATGTGCGCGAACTCCAGGACGTCGATCCAGTCGCGGAACTCGCCGAGGGCCGGGATGCGGAACGGATCCTCGTCCCGGTACAGGTCCAGGCTCGGGATCTTGGTGAGGACGATCTCGTCGCGGTCCAGCTCCGGGTACGGCTGGCCGGACAGCACCTCCACCGTGTGCCCGAGATCGACGAGTTCCCGGCTCAGATGCCTGAGGTAGACGCCCTGGCCGCCGCAGTGCGGCTTGCTCCGGTACGAGAGCAGGGCGATCCGCAACGAAGCGGCCGGGCGCAGCGGATCACCGCCCGGCTCGCCTGCCTCACCCACGCCATCCCCTGCCCACGCACCACTCCCGTCAGTCGAGGAACGCCGGTCGCACGCGCACCGGCATCTCCTTGATGCCGTTGATGAAACTAGACCTTAGCCTCCGTACGTTACCGTTGAGTTCAATATTGGGCATGGCGTCCAAAAGTGTTTCGAAAAGCACACTGAGCTCGAGTCGGGCGAGATGGGCGCCGAGGCAGAAGTGCGGCCCGCCGCCGCCGAACCCCAGGTGGGGGTTGGGGTCGCGGCCCACGTCGAAGCCGTACGGGTCCGCGAACACGGCCTCGTCGCGGTTGGCGGAGGCGTAGAACACCACGACCTTGTCGCCCTCGGCGATCTTGCGGCCGCGGATCTCGGTGTCCCGGGCCGCCGTCCGCTTGAACAGGTTGACGGGGGTGACCCAGCGGACGATCTCGTCCGCCGCCGTCCGCACCAGGGACCGGTCGGCCTTGAGCCGCTCCCACTGCTCCCGATGCTCCAGCAGCGCCAGCATGCCGCCGGTCGCCGCGTTGCGGGTGGTCTCGTTGCCGGCGACCGACAGCAGCATCACGAACAGCTCGAACTCGTCCCCGCTCAGCACCTCGCCATCGGCGTCCGGCTGGAGCAGCTTGGTGACGATGTCCTCGCGCGGGTTCTCCCGCCGGTTTGCGGCCAGGACGTTCGCGTACGCGTACAGCTCCGTCGCGGCGGCCTGGCCCTCCTCCGGCGTCCGCTGGAACTCGGGGTCGTCCCCGCCGATCAGCGTGTTCGACCAGGTGAAGATCTTCTCCCGGTCCTCGGGCGGGGCGCCGAGCAGCTCGCAGATCACGTACAGCGGCAGCGGCGCCGCCAGGTCCCGGACGAAGTCGGCCTCCTCCCCCCGCTCCACGGTCTCGGCGACCAGCTCCCGGCAGATCTCCCGGATGTGCTGCTCCAGCGCGCCGATGGCGCGCGGGGTGAAGCCCCGGTTGACGATGCTGCGCTTGCGCGAGTGCTCCGGCGGGTCCTGGTTGAGCATCATCATCCGCTGCAGGACGAGATGCTCCTCCTCCGGTTCCTCGAACAGCGCGAGCCGCCTCCACGAGGAGAACAGCTCCGGGTGCCGCGACACGTGCACGACGTCCTCGTGCCGGGTGATCGCCCAGAACGGCGGGAAGTCCCGGCCCGGGTCCCCGTGGTGCCGGTGAACCGGGTCGTGCTCGCGCAGCCAGGCCAGCTGCCCGTGGGGAATGCCTCCGTGCTCGTACGCGCCGGGATCGACCAGCTCGATGTCGGGGGTGGTGTCGGGGGTCGCGGTCACCTGAACCTCCTCGGGGTCCCTGAAGATCAGGACGGGGTGAAGCGCACCGGCAGCTCCTTGAGCCCGTTGACGAAGTTCGACCGGAGCCGGCGTGGCTCGCCGGCCGGCTCGATGTCGGGCATCCGGTCCAGGATGGTGTCGAAGATGATCTTCAGGTTCATCCTGGCCAGATGGGTGCCCAGACAGAAGTGCGGCCCGCCGCCCCCGAACCCGAGGTGGGGGTTGGGGTCGCGGCCCACATCGAACGTGAACGGGTCGTCGAAGACCCGCTCGTCCCGGTTCGCCGACCCGTAGAACAGTACGACCTTGTCGCCCGCCTTGACCTGCTTACCGCCCAGCTCGACATCGGTGAGGGCCGTCCGGCGGAACTGGTTGATCGGGCTCACCCAGCGGACGATCTCCTCGACCGCCGTCGGCAGCAGGCTCCGGTCGGCCCTCAGCCGCTGCCACTGCTCAGGCCGCTCGAAGAACGCCTGCATGCCGCCCGCCGTCGCCGTCCGCGTCGTCTCGTTCCCGGCGATCGACAGCATGATCACGAAGAGCTGGAACTCCTCCTCGCTGACCCGCGTCCCGTCGGCGTCCGGCGTGAGCAGCTTGCTCACGATGTCGTCGCGCGGCGTCGACTCCCGGCTGCGCGCCAGCTCCCCGGCCCAGCCGGCGAACTCGGCCGCGCACAGCTGCGACTCCGTCCGGTCCCCGATGTACTCGGGGTCGTTGAACGCCACCAGCTTGTTGGACCATTCGAAGATCTTCTGCCGGTCCTCGAGCGGCGCGCCGAGCAGCTCGCAGATCGTGTAGAGGGGCAGCGGCGCGGCGAAGTACTCCACGAAGTCACACTCGCCCATGGGCGCCGCCTCGTCGATGAGCTGATGGCAGATCTGCCGGATGTGGTCCTGCAGTTTGCCGATCATGCGGGGGGTGAACCCCTTGTTCACCAGGGCCCGAAGCCGGGTGTGGTCCGGCGGGTCCTGGAACAGCATCATCTGCCCGTACAGGGCGATGTCCTCGTCGGTAAACTCCTCGAACATCGCCGTCCGCGCCTGGGACGAGTACGGGTCGGCGCGCCGCGACACCTGCACGACGTCCTCGTGCCGGGTCACCGCCCAGAATCCGGGGACCCCCTCGTTCGGGTCCTGGTGCCAGTGGACGGGATCGTTGTCGCGCAGCCACGCGAACTGCCGGTGCGGGATCCCTCCGCGCTCGTACACGCCCGGGTCGATGATGTCGATCTCGGGAGCCCGGAACGCCCGGGTGAGCGAAGCGGTGGACGTCGCAAGTGCCATGGGGAAGATCCTTCGTGCCGGGGCCGGACTCGGGGCGACAACCTGTGGAGGTGACGGATGGTGAACTGAGCGCTTGCTTGGCCTGCAGACCTAGAACACGTTCTAACATGAGACTCCAGTCTCATCAAGGGTCACAGCCCACTGAGTGACCCGCATCGCACCCCGGCGCGGCCGCACCCATCGATCGACCTCCGCCGCGCCGCTCCGCGGCGCCAGAAGTAGAGGATTTGCTAAACTCGCGCCTGTGGATGAGGAGTGGGAGATCCGCGTCACGAACGAGTTCCTCGCGTGGGTCAACGCCTTGGATGAGGTCTCCAAGGCCCAGATCGTGGATTCCATCGACCGGTTAGCCGAGGGCGGCCCCGGATTGGGGCGTCCGCTGGTTGATCGGCTGGAAGGTTCGGAGATCCACAATCTGAAGGAGCTGCGCCCGGGATCAGCGGGACGCTCCGAGATTCGGATCTTGTTCGTCTTCGACCCGTGGCGGTCCGCGATCCTGCTCGTGGGCGGGGACAAGTCGGGGGACTGGACTGGCTGGTACCGGCAGGCCATTCCACGTGCAGAGGAGTTGTACGCCGATTACGTGAAGGAGCGAGAGGGCGAGGAGGGGCGGCAGCGATGACGAACTTTCCCAGGTGGAGCGATGTGCGAGCTGATGTCGTTGAGGGAGCCGGCGGCGAGCAGGGCGTGGCGGCGGCCCGCAGGCGCAATCAGGCGTACATCGACGGGCACCGGCTCGCGGACAGGCGCAAGACGATCGGCTTGTCGCAGAGCGAGGTGGCCGACCGGATGGGCGTGACCAAGAGCCGCGTGTCACAGATCGAGCGAGGTGAAGTCTCCACTGTCGAGGCCATTGCCCGCTACGTCCAGGCCCTCGGTGGCCAGCTCCAGATCTCGGCCGTCTTCGGTGACGACATGTACGTTCTGCGCGGCACAGACACTCACGCCGCATAGCAGGTGAGTGCGAGGCTGCGGGGCCACCCCGGCGGGGTCGTGGTCGTCAGCCATGATCGGGCGCTGCTGTCGGACGTGGCGACGACGGTCCTCGACCTCGACCCGAGCCGGGACGGGCGGCCGCGTGTCCACGGGGACGGGTTCGCCGGATACCGGGAGGGCCGTGAGGCGGAACTCCGGCGCTGGGAGGCCGAGTACGAGCAGCAGCGAGCCGAGCACGCGCGGCTGTCCCGGGACCTGTCGGAGGCGCAGAACCGGCTCGTGACCGGCTGGCGGCCCGACAAGGGGACCGGGAGGCACCAGCGCGCCACCCGCGCCCCCGGCGTCGTCAGGGCCGTGCACCGGCGCCGCGACGACCTGGAGAAGCACGCGGTGACGGCGCCGGTGCCGCCGCAGCGCTTCAGGATGCCGGACCTGCCCGCGCGTCCCGGCACCGCGCTGCTGACCGCCGACGGCGTTCGGGTGGAGTCCCGGCTGCACCGGGAGGTGACGCTGTCACTGGAGTCGGGCTCGCGCCTCGTCGTCACCGGCCCCAACGGAGCCGGGAAGTCGACGCTCCTCGCGGTGCTCGCGGGACGCCTGACGCCCACGGGCGGGACGACGCGGCGCGCCCCCGGCGCGCGTGTGCAACTCCTCGCGCAGGAGTCGCCGCACGCCGCCGGCGGGCGCGCCCACGACGTGTTCTCCGCGCACGTCGGGCGCCTGATCACCGCGGGCGTCCTCGCCGAGGACGAGGCGGTTTCGCTCTCGGCCCTCGGCCTGCTTTCGCCCGCCGACCTGGGCAGGCCGGTGGGTGAGCTGTCGATGGGGCAGCAGCGCAGGCTCGACCTGGCGATGGCGCTGGCGGCGCGTCCGCACGTCCTCCTGCTGGACGAGCCGACCAACCACCTGTCGATCGCCCTGGTGGACGAGCTGACCGACGCGCTGCACGCCACCGGAGCGGCCGTCGTCCTCGCGACCCACGACCGGCGGCTTCAGCGTGACACCGCGGCCTGGCCCCGCCTTCCGGTCGGCGCCGGCGGGCCGGGGGTTTAGCGGAGCCTGTAGCGCAGGGGGTCGTCCGTTCCTTCGCGGTGGGCGACCCCCCGGGTCTCCAGGGTCCGGATGTGGGCGGCGGCCTCGGCCGCCGCCATGCGCCGGGCGGTCTGCGACATGTCGGCCCACGGGTGGCGCCAGGTCAGGCCCGCCGTGAGGTCCCACAGGCTGATCGGACGCGACGACAGGAGGGCGGTCACCTCGGCGAGGCGCTGCTCGTGGTGGTCGATGATCTCCCGGGCGCGGCCGGAGAGGCCGTTGAAGCGGAACTGGTGGGCGGGCAGGACCTCGTCCACGGACATCGCGGAGACCTTGTCCAGGGAGCCGAGGAACTCGCTGAGCGGGTCGATGTCCGGGATGTCGTAGGGGTAGAGGCCGATGTGCGGGGTGATGCGCGGCAGGACGTGGTCGCCGGTGAAGATGCGGTCGCCGTCCTCGAGGTGCAGGCAGATGTGGCCGGGGGAGTGGCCCGGCGTCCAGATGGCCCGCAGCTTGCGGCCCGGCAGGTCGATCAGGTCGCCGTCGGACAGTTCGCGGTCCGGCTGGGCGGGCGGATCGACCCGGCGGCTCTCGACGGGCGCGGCCAGCTCCGGCTCGGACGCCCCGGCGCGGCGCAGCGCCGTCAGCTCGAAGGAGCGGCGGCCGCCCTGGTCGGTGGAGCGGAAGAGCCGGACGATGTCGGCGTCCAGGTGGTGCATGGCGATCCAGGCGCCGGACGTCTCGCGGACGCGGCCGGCCAGTCCCGCGTGGTCGGGGTGGTAGTGGGTGACGACCACCCCGCGGACGTCGGCGACGTCGATGCCGAACGTGCCGAGGCCGTCGCGGAGGGCCGTCCAGGCGTCCTCGTGCTGCCACCCGGCGTCGATGAGGACGGGGCCCTCTGGGCTCTCCACCGCGTACACGAGGGTGTAGGCGAGCGGATTGTCCGGGATCGGGACTGGAACGCTCCAGAGTCCTCCGCCCAGGTCTTCGGGTTCCGGCTGCAAGGAGACCGCCTTTCGCGCCTGTGAAAGGCCCCGGCGGCGAGGCCGGGGCCCGTGATCGTGTTCCGTCAGATCCGTTCGAGGATGGTCGCGGTGGACAGCGCGCCGCCGCAGCACATGGTGACCAGGGCCGTCCCGGCGTCGCGGCGCTCCAGCTCGTGCAGGGCCGTGGTGATCAGCCGCGAGCCGGTCGCGCCGACCGGGTGCCCGATCGCGATCGCGCCGCCGTTGACGTTGACCGCGTCCATGTCCGGCTTGTGGACCGATGCCCAGGACAGCACGATCGATGCGAACGCCTCGTTGATCTCGGTGATGTCGATGTCGTTCATCGTCATGCCGGACTTCTGGAGGACGCGCTCGGTCGACTGGACCGGCCCGTCCAGATGGTAGTACGGCTCGGAGCCGACCAGCGCCTGGGCCTTGATGCGGGCGCGGGGACGCAGCCCGAGCGCCTTCGCCTTCTCCTCCGACATCAGCACGACGGCGGCCGCGCCGTCGGAGATCTGCGACGAGGTGCCCGCCGTGTGCAGGCCCTCGGGGCCCGCGACGGACTTGAGCTTGGCGAGGCCGTCGGCGGTGGTCTCGCGCAGGCCCTGGTCGCGGGTGACCTCGCGGGTCTCACCGGTGACGTTGCCCTCGGCGTCCAGGACGGGCGCCGTGATCGGGGCGATCTCGCGGTCGAAGCGGCCGTCCGCCCACGCCTTGGCGGCGAGCTGCTGCGAGCGGGCGCCGAACGCGTCCAGGTCGGCGCGGGTGAGGCCGCGGCGGGCGGCGATCCGCTCGGCGGCCTCGAACTGGTTCGGCATGTCGATCGACCAGTCGTCCGGGCGCGGGTTGGCGGGCAGGACGTTGCTGCCGAGCGGCGCGCGGCTCATCACCTCGACGCCGCAGCCGATCGCGACGTCCACCACGCCGGCCGCGATCTGCGACGCGGCGAGGTGGACGGCCTGCTGCGCCGACCCGCACTGGGCGTCGATCGTGGTGACCCCGGTCTGCCAGGGCAGGCCCGCGTACAGCCAGGAGTACCGGCCCACGTGCCCGCCCTGTTCGCCCGCCTGCGTCACGCAGCCCGCGAAGACCTGCTCCACCTCGGCGGCGTCGATGCCGGAGCGCCCGACGGCGGCGCTGAGGGCGTGTGCCAGGACGGCCTGGGCCTTCATGCCCGCCAGCCAGCCGTTGCGCTTTCCGAGCGGTGTGCGTACCGCCTCGACGATCACCGGGGTGCCCATGCGGTCTCCTTCTAGAACGAGATTCGCTTACAACTGTAACCGGTTCTAGAATTTCGGCGAGGTGCCGCATCCCGCAGAGTAGGACGGCGCCCGCTCCTACCCGTAGCGGACGGGGAGTTCCTTGATGCCGTTCAGCCAGGCGGAGCGCAGGCGGCGGGGCTCGCCGACGCGTGTGATCCCCGGCATCTGGTCGGCGATCGCGTCGAACATGAGGCGGATCTCCAGCCGGGCCAGGTTCGCGCCGATGCAGTAGTGCGCGCCGGTGCCGCCGAAGCCGAGATGCGGGTTCGGCGAGCGGGTGACGTCGAACGTCGCCGGGGCGTCGAAGACGTCCTCGTCGAAGTTGGCCGAGCTGTAGTACATGGCCAGGCGGCCGCCCGCCTTGATCTCCACGCCGCCGATCTCGGTGTCCCGGACGGCCGTCCGCTGGAACGCGGTCACGGGCGTCGCCCACCGGACGATCTCGTCCGCCGCCGTCTCGGGACGCTCGGCCTTGTACAGCTCCCACTGGCCGGGGTCGTCCATGAACGCGATCATGCCGTGGGTGATGGCGTTGCGGGTCGTCTCGTTGCCCGCGACGGCGAGCACGATCATCAGGTAGCCGAACTCGTCGTCGGTCAGGCCGCGCCCGTCCACGTCGGCCTGGACGAGCCGGGTGACGATGTCGTGGGCGGGGCAGCCGCGGCGCTGCTCGGCGAGGCTCATGGAGTAGCCGATGATCTCGGCGGCGGAGCCGGACGGGTCCGCGTTGTACTCGGGGTCGTCGTAGCCGAGCATCTTGTTGGACCAGTCGAACAGCCGGCGCCGGTCCTCCTGCGGAACGCCCATCAGCTCGGCGATCGCCTGCAGCGGCAGCTCCGCCGCGACCTCGGTGACGAAGTCGCCCTCGCCGCCGCGGCGGCGGGCCTCGGCGACGATCCGCTCCGCCCGCTCCTGCAGAGCGTCGTGCAGCGCGTTGATCACGCGGGGCGTGAAGCCGCGGGAGACGATCTTGCGCAGCCTGGTGTGCTGCGGCGGGTCCATGTGCAGCAGGAGGTTCTCGCGCTGGAAGTCCAGTTCCTCGGGCGTGAACGTCTCGTTGTACCGGATCACCGCGCCGCCCGCGCTGGAGGAGAACAGCTCGTGGTCGCGCGAGATCTCCTTGATGTGGGCGTGCTTGCTGATCACCCAGAAGCCGTCGTCGTCGAATCCGGTGCGGCCGCGCGGCTGCTCGTTCCACCACGGGCGGGCGGTGCGGCGCAGCAGCGCGAACTCGGCGAGGGGGATGCGCTCGGCCATCAGGTCCGGGTCGCTGAAGTCGAATCCGGCGGGGACGGCGGTCTCAGGTGTGGTGGCGGTCATGCGCGCTTCCTCCCGATAGGACTGGCTGCTCGCCCCCACCGTAGAACTGGTTTCAGCCGGACTTCAAGGGAAAATGAGACTCCAGTCTAATCGTGGGTCTTGTCACAGGTCTCATCGAGCTTTCACGCCCTCAAGTGCTCGAACGTGCCGACCTGTCCCGAGCATGAAAGCCCGGCCGAACGCAAGATCGGCCGCCGGTGAGGTCCGTCACGGTTCCGGTGCGGTTTAGGTAGAACGCGTTCTAGAAATGTGGTGGGAGATCGCCCCGGGGCGTCGACTAGCCTGGGTGTCCGACCGCCCCCGGCGCCGGAGAGATCCTCATGGCCGCAGACTTCGACGAGCCCGTGTTCGACGACGACTTCGTCAGAGGCGCCACGTTCACCGAGCCGAGCGCGCGAGAGCGGGCCCGGAAGCCGAGCGGGCGCGAGCGGCGCCGCATGCGCCGCGCCGCCGAGCGCGCCCGCCGGACCGGAGGCGGCGCCCGGTTCCGGCGGCGGCGCCGTTACCGCGACCCGAGCCACCGGACGGCCGTGCTCCAGCTGATCGGCGCCATCGCGGTGCTGTTCGCGATCTCGTTCGCGCTCTGGTGGTGGAACTCCTCCCCCGCGGAGCCCGAGCGGCCGGTGGAGCGGATCGTCCCGACGGCGCCGGGACCCGAGGCGCCGGCACCCGAAGCGCCGGGGCCCGGGGGCCCGGCCGACCCCGATTCGCCGGCACCGGCCCCGACCACGGATGTCCCCACGGGAATCCCCGAGATCTAGACGAGCCGCACCCGCAGTTCGGCGTAGGCCGGGACGAGGACGCGGCGGGCGGCGCGGCGCGAGACGATCCGGTACGGGCGGCCGTCGGACAGCAGCGTCGCCAGCATCCGGGCGACCTGGGTGCGCGCCACCGCCGCCCCGAGGCAGAGGTGGCGGCCGGCGCCGAACCACAGCTGCCGGGTCTCGGGCACGTACGCGCGGTGGACGTCGAACGGCCCGGCGCCGTTGGTGGCGAGGTAGGTCAGCAGGAGGATCCGCTCGCCCGCGCGGAGGCGGCGCCCGGCGACGGTCGCGTCCCGGGACACGTGCCGCCCGATCACCGGCGCGGGGGTCGAGACGCGCAGGCCCTCGCGCACCGCGTTGTCCATGAGCGACGGGTCGTCCAGCAGGCTCCGCTGCTCGCCGGTGTCGTGCAGCAGCGCCACGGTGCGGACGGTCCCCGAGGCGCCCGTCTCGGTGCCGGCGATCACCAGCAGGGTCGCCAGCCCGCGGCTGAGCGGCAGGCCGAGGCCCATCTCGCGGCAGCGGCCGAGGAGCGTGTCCGGCCCGGCCGTCCGGTAGGCGTGCGGGACGCCGGCGGTGATCTCGTCCACGATGGCGCGGGCCCGGCCGATGACCGCGGGGTCCAGTTCGGTCGAGGCGGTGGTGCCCATCGCCAGCCGGGCCAGCCGCTCCCCGGCCGCGAACACGTCACGGTAGGCGGCGTCGTCGCGTCCGGGGGGCAGTCCGAGCAGGTCGGCGACCATCCGCCCGGCCAGGACGCGGGCGGCGTCCGCGACGTCCACGGTCTCCCCGGCGGCGAGGCGGCGGGCCAGCGCGGTGTGGGACGGGCCCTGGGAACGTTCCACCAGCGTGCGGGCGGCGTCCTCGGTGAACAGGTCGCGGGCCCGGGTCCGGACCTCCGCGTGTCCCGGCCCGCCGAAGAACCGCGCCATCCCGTCCCCGAACAGCTGTGTCCAGAGGTGGCCGACGCCGCCCTCGCCGTTCATTCCGAAGCCCGCGTGGTCGTTGAGGACGCGGCGGGCGAGGACGGGGTCGGTCACCACCCAGCCGAGCCGCGGCACCCGCGCGATGGGCCCGGTGTGGCGCGCCGCCTCCAGCAGCGCGAACAGTCCGGGGTTGGCCGTCCACAGCAGCCGCGCCTCATGCCGCGCCGCGTTCTCGATCTTTGTGCTGGTCACCCGGGTGATTCTGCCGGGTGGCGGATCGGGGCGGAAACGCGGTAGTACTCAATCCGGATGAGTGGCGGTACTCACGGCGAACCGGGGTACAACGCCCACCCCGTGTTCCGTAGGGTCGCCCTGTCCGGGAGCGTCCGGGGTCGGCGAGTCTGATCGTCCACGGAGCACGAGGAACCGGGGGAACCCCAGCCCATGAGAGCCCGCATCACCGCCGTCGCGGCGCACCTGCCCGAGCGGACGGTCACCAGCGCCGAAGTCGAGGCCCGTGTCGCGGCCGAGAGCGCCGCCGGGGACGGCGGGTACCGGCCGCATCCCACGATCGTCGAGCGGATGACCGGGATCCGCGCCCGGCATGTCATGCGCGACGACGAGCAGGCGTCCGACCTGGCCGTCGCCGCCGCCCGCGACGTCCTCGCCGAACGCGGGATCCCGGCGGCGGGCATCGACCTGCTGGTGTTCGGGTCGGCCTCGCAGGACCTCATCGAACCGGCCACCGCGCACATCGTCGCCGCCAAGCTGGGCGCGACCTGCCCCGTCTTCGACGTGAAGAACGCCTGCAACAGCTTCCTGAACGGCCTGCAGACGGCGGACGCGCTGATCCGCACCGGCCAGCACGAGCGGGTGCTGGTCTGCACGGGCGAGAGCCCGTCCCGCGCGATCCGCTGGAAGGTCCGCGACCGCGCCCAGTTCGTCGACGCCTTCGCCGGCTACACCCTCTCCGACGGCGGCGCCGCGATGCTCGTCGAGGCCGCCCCCGACGGCGGGATCTTCTACCGCGACTTCGCCGCCGTCTCCAGCGCCTGGCAGATCGGGACGCTCCCGGCGGGCGGCTCGATGCACCCCCGCGACCCCGACTTCACCTACTTCAGCGGGGACGGGCGCCGCCTCAAGGACGCGTTCGTCGCGAGCGGACCGGAGATCTTCACGACCGCGCTGCAGAAGACCGGGCTGACATGGGACGACTTCGCCGTCGTCGCCGTCCACCAGGTGACCCTGCCGTATCTGGAGGTGCTCCGCTCGATCCTCGGCATCCCGCCCGGCCGGCTCGTCGTCACGCTGCCCGAGCACGGCAACGTCGCGTCCGCGAGCCTCCCGCTCCAGATCGCTACCGCCCAGGCGCAGGGACGCTGCGGCCCCGGCGACCGGGTCGCGCTGATCGGCCTCGCCGGCGGCGTCAGCCTCGGCGTCATGTTCGCGGAGCTGTGACCATGAACCTGTGGGTCGTCATCCCCGCCTACGACGAGGAGCGCTCCATCGGCGCGACGCTGCGCCGCCTCGCCGGCCAGACCGACACCGGCTTCTCCCTCGTCGTGGTCGACAACGGCAGCACCGACGGGACCGCGCAGGTCGTCAAGGAGTTCGCCGCCGGGAACACGGCGTTCGACGTCCGGATCGTCCACGAACCGGAGAAGGGGACCGGGGCCGCCGCCGACACCGGCATCCGGCACGCGATCAGCGCCGGGGCCACGCACATCGCCCGCACCGACGCCGACTGCCTGCCGCACCGCGACTGGATCGCGGCGGTGCGGCGCGCGTTCGCGGAGGGCCTGGAACTGGTCAGCGGGCCGCTGCTGCCCCGGACCGACGAGTTCCCCCTGAAGTTCTGGGAGCGGCGCCTGCTCCCGGCCGTCATCGACATCGCCGCCCTCTTCGGACGGTTCCGGCCCGGCAACCAGGACCCGCTCTACCTCGGCCCGTACGTCATGATGCCGGGCTGCAACCTCGCCATCACCGCAGACCTGTACGAGCGGGCGGGCGGCTTCCCGCGCACCCGCATCGAGGACGTCCACGAGGACCGCGAGCTGGTCAACCGGGTCCGCCGCGTCACCGACGCCTACGGGCTGCGCAAGGACGTCGTCATGTACGGCTCCGTGCGGCGCCTGCGGGCGTTCGGCCTGGTCAGGACGCTCGGCTGGTACGCCGACCACCGCTACAGGCCACCCGTCGTGGACATCCGGTGAAACGCGGGCATCCGGTGGACTGGGAACGGCGCCTCTACCTGGCCGCGCATCCGTTCGCGTACCCGCTGCTGCGCGGGGTGGCGCGGCGCGGCCCGATCGTCCGCGTGCCCGGCGTCGGCGTCGTCGTGAACGACGCGTCCCTGGCCCGCGAGGTCCTCATGGACGGCGGGACGTTCCGCAAGGACGGCCCCGGCTCGCCGGGCGAGCTGTGGACGCCGGTTCTCGGCCCGTCCGTCCTGCTCAACATGGAAGGGGAGGCGCACCGGGCCCTGCGCCGCCGCCTCACCGACCTGTTCGTCCCGTCCTACACCGAGGCCCTGTGCGCCCGCGTCCTGGCCGAGCCGCTCGCCCGGCTCACCGACCGCCTCGCACGCGGTGCGACCATCGATCTGGTGGACGCGGCGCGGGTGATGGCCGGTGCGGTGATCGGCGAGGTCATCGGCCTGGACGCCAAGACCGAGGCGGCATACCGGGACCTGTTCGAGCAGGGCGAGCGGATCGTCTCGATGGTGTCGCTGCGGACGCGCCGGCTCTCCCCGTCCCAGGTGCGGCGGGCCCGCGCCGTGCTGGACCCGCTCGGCGACATCGCGGCGAAGGCGTACCTGACGGGCGACGAGTCGACCGTCATGGGCCGGATGCGGGCCCTCGGCCTCTCCGAGGACGAGGCGCGCGGGGCCGCGGGGGCGTTCTTCCTGACCGGCACCGAGACGGTCGCCACGCTGCTGCCGCGCCTGATCGCCCTGCTCGCCGACCACGGGCAGCTCGCCCGTGTCGCCGCCGGTGACGGCGCCCTCCTCGACCGGGCGATCGAGGAGGCCATGCGGGTGACGACCCCGACGCCGGTCATGCTGCGCAGCGTGCACCGCCCCGCCGAGGTCGGGGGCGTCGCGATCCGTCCCGGCGACCGGGTCCTGATCGCCACGCACAACTGCTGCCGCGACCACGGCCCGTTCGACCTCGACCGTCCCCACCCGCCGGAGCTGCGGCGGCTGTGGTTCGGCGCGGGTCCGCACTTCTGCATCGGGTATCCGCTGGCCATGGCGCAGATCAGGCTGGTCGCCCGGACGGTGCTGACCGCCGCCCCTCTCAGGGTCACGCGGCGTGCGGCGGCGCGCGGCGTGCTGATCCCCACGTACGAGCACCTGTCCGTCCGCGCGGATCGGGGCACGAGATGACCCTGGTCCGGCGGCTGCTCGACCAGGCCGCCCGGACGCCCGGCGACGTCGCGCTCGTCGCCGGGGACGGTGCGGAACTCACCTACGGCGAGCTGCGGCGGCGGGTGCTGGCCGTCCGGCACGGCCTGCTGGCCGGCGGGCTCGCGCCGGGCGACGGGGTGCTGTTCTCCGTCCGGCCGTCGCCGGAGTCGCTCGTCCTCGCGCTGGGCGTGGTCGCGGCCGGGGGAGTGGTCGTGTTCGCCGATCCGGGCGCCGGGCCGGAGATGTTCACCGCGCGGCTGAGCCTGGCCCGCCCGCGCTGGTCGGCGGCGGAGTCGGTCCTGTACGCGGGCAGCCGGCTGCGTCCCGTCCGGGCGTACGCGCGGCGGCGCGGGCTGCTCCTGCCGAACCTCGCCGACCTTCAGATTCCGGGCGAGGAGCCGATGCGGCACATACACGTCGGCCGGCGGCTGCCCGGCGTTCCGCGCGGGGCGCTGTCGTTCGCGCGCCTGGTGCGGGGGGACGCGCCGGAGCCCGGCACCGACGCCGACCCCGGCGCCCCCGCCGCCGTGATCTTCACCTCGGGGACGACGGCGGACCCGCGCGCCGTCGTCCACACGCAGGCGTCCCTCGCCGCGGCCCTCGACCTCTTCCGGGCGCGGCTGCCGCTCGGCCCCGGTGACGTCGTCCACACCGACCAGCTCATGCTCGGGCTGCCGACGCTGATCTCCGGGGCGCGCTGGTCGATGCCGCCGCTCTTCACCTTGCCCGCCGACTTCGCCCGGCTGATGCGGGACAGGGGAGCCACGCACACGTTCTGCGTCCCCGTCCACCTCGCCGAGGTGCTGGACGCGTCTCCCGAGCTCCCGCCGACGCTGCGGTACGTGCTGCTCGGCGCCGCGCCCGCGCCTCCGGCGATCCTGCGGCGGGCCGTCGCGGCGGCGCCGACCGCTGAGGTCCTGTCTGTCTACGCGATGACGGAGATCCTGCCGGTGGCGATCGCTTCGGCGGAGGAGAAACTCGCGCACACCGCGTCCGGCGACCTCCTCGGAGCGCCGCTTCCCGGTGTCGGCACGCGGCTGGCCGACGACGGGGAACTGCTGCTGTCCGGCCCCAACCTGTGCCGCGGCTACCTCGGCGCCGACCCGCTCGCCGAACTGCCGACCGGCGACCTCGCGCGGCTGGACGAGGGGCGCCTCGTCCTCACGGGACGCAAGAAGGACATGCTGATCCGCGGCAAGTTCAACCTCTACCCCGGCCTGTACGAGCCGTCGATCGCCGCGCTGCCCGGCGTGGCCGAGGCCGCCATCGTGGGCGTGCCCGATCCGGAGACCGGGGACGAGGAGGTCGTGCTGGCGGTGGTCGGCCCCGCCGACCTGCCCGCCCGTCTGCGGCGCGGCCTCCCGGACGTCATCGACCACGACGCCCTCCCCGACCGCATCGTCGTCGTGGACGAGCTGCCCCGCTCCGGCCGGACGCGCAAGCTCGACCGCGACCGCCTCCGCGAACTGGTGACGCCGTGAGGATCGCGGTGACGGGCGCCTCGGGTTTCGTGGGCGGTGCGGTGTGCCGGGCGCTGGCGTCCGAGGGCGTCGCGACGTTCGCCTATGGCCGCCGTCCCGCCGTGGCCCCGGCCCATCTGGGCGGCGCGGCCTACCGGTCGTGGGATCTCACGCACGGCCCGATCCCGGACGCCCCGGACGTCGACGCGGTCGTCCACTGCGCGGGCAGCGTCACCGACTGGGGACCGGCCGCCGGACTCTTCGCCGCCAACCTCACCGGGACCCGAAGCGCCCTCACGTCCTTCCCCGGTGCCCGGTTCGTGCACGTCAGCACGGCCAGCGTGTACGACCCGTTCCGCCCGAGCGTCATGGCCGCCGAGGACGAGGCGCCGGTGCGCCGCTACATGAACGCCTACGGGGCGTCGAAGGCCGCCGCCGAGCGTGCCGTCCTGCGGGCCGGCCGCGACGCGATCATCCTGCGTCCGCACGCCGTCTACGGGCCGGGGGACACGACGCTGCTGCCGCGCGTCCTGTCCGCCGTGCGGGGGCCGCTCCTGCCCGCCGCCGGGACGGGACGGCAGCGGATCAGCCTCACCTCGATCGGCAACCTCGTCCAGGCGTGCGTCCTTGCCGCGACCGGCCGGGCCGCCTCGGGGGTCTTCAACGTCGCCGACGCCGCCCCGGTGACGATCGACGACGCGTTCCGCGAGATCCTCCGCGAGCGCAGGATCAGGGCGCGGCCCGTCTACGTCCCGGCGGCCGCCGCCCGCCCCCTCGCGGCCGTCATCGAGGGCGCGTTCCTGCTGGCCGGACGGCCTGAACCGCCGCGCCTCACCCGTTACGCCATCAGCCATCTCGCGGTCGAGCGCACCCTCGACATCACCGCGGCCCGCGAGGTCCTCGGCTACGACCCGCACGCGACGACCTTCGCCGGAGCCGCCCGCTGGTAATCGTCAACCTCGGGTTGACGACCCTCCAATCGTCAACCTATGGTTGACGCATGACGGAACCCACCCGGCCGGTCGGTCAGATCAGGCTCGACGAGCTGATCGACGGCATCAAGAAGGTCCACACCGACGCCCTTCAACAGCTCACCAGCGCGGTCGTCGCCGCCGAGCACCTCGGCGAGGTCGCCGACCACCTCATCGGCCACTTCGTCGACCAGGCCCGGCGCTCCGGCGCCTCCTGGACCGACATCGGCAGGAGCATGGGGGTCACCAAGCAGGCCGCGCAGAAGCGGTTCGTCCCCAAGGGGCTGACGGGCGACCTCGACCCCGCCGAGGGCTTCTCGCGGTTCACCCAGCGAGCCCGCAACGTCGTCATGGCGTCGATGAACGAGGCGCGCGCGGCGGGCAACGACGTGATACGGCCCGTCCACCTCGTCCTCGGCCTGCTGTCGGAGCCGGACGCGCTCGCCGCCAAGGCGATCATCGCGCAGGACGTCCTGCTCGACTCCGTCCGCCAGGCCGCCACCGCCGCGCTCCCCCCGGAGGCCGAGCACGTCCCCGACCTCATCCCCTACGACGCCGACGGAAAGAAGGTCCTGGAGCTGACCTTCCGCGAAGCTCTCCGCCTCGGCCACAACTACGTCGGCACGGAGCACATCCTGCTCGCCCTCCTCGAATTCGAGGACGGGACGGGCGCCCTGTCCGAGCTCGGCATCGACAAGGCGAAGGCCGAAGCGAGCACCGTCGAGGCTTTGAACGCCATCGCCGCCCAGCAGGGATGAGTTTCGGGCGTCCGGGCAGTCCAACCCTTCATGGAGAAGTTCATCAAGACCAACGGGGTGGAACTGTGCGCCGAGACGTTCGGCGACCCGGCTGACGCGCCGATCCTGCTGGTGGGCAACACGATGCTCACCTGGCACGACGACCTCTGCGCCCGCCTGGCGGCGCTGCGCCGGTTCGTCGTCCGCTACGACCTGCGCGACACCGGACGATCCGCCGCCGCCGACCCCGAGGCTCCCGAGTACACGCTGCGCGACCTGGTCGCCGACGCCGCGGGCGTCCTGGACGCCTTCGACCTGACCTCCGCGCACGTCGTCGGCTTCGGGGTCGGCGGCTGGATCGCCCAGCTCCTCGCCCTCGACCATCCCGCCCGCGTCGCGTCCCTCACCCTGATCGCCACCAGGCCGACCGCTCCCGGCCCCAGCGACTCCGACCTGCCCGGGCACGCACCCGAACTGATGGCCCACTTCATGGACCGGCCCAAGATCGACTGGACGGACCGCGCGTCCGCCGTCGCCTTCATGCTGGAGAACGCGCGCCACCTTTCCGGCCCGGCGTTCGACGAGGCCGAGGCCCGGGAGAACATCGAACGCGTTTACGACCGCACCCCCGCCGTCCCCGACCCGGGCAAGGCCCATCGCGCCAACCAGATGGCGACCGTCTTCGCCGCCCTCGACAGCGGCCCCCGCTGGCGCGAACGCCTGGGCGGCGTCACCGCGCCGACCCTCGTGATCCACGGCGAGGACGACCCGTTCTTCCCGCCCGGCAACGGCCGGGCCCTCGCCGCCGAGATCCCCGCCGCCGAGCTCATCACCCTGCCGGGCACCGGCAACGAACTCCCGCGCCGCACCTGGGACACGATCGTCCCGGCGATCCTCCGGCACACGTCGTGATCATCACGGCCGATCTCGCGGCCGTCGTCCTGCCCGACGGCGTTCCGGAGCCGGAGGCGCTACGGCCGGCCCCCACCGCCCGGTCCCTGCTCGGGGCTGTGCATGAGGCGGAGGGCTAGGAAGAAGTCGACCCGGTCCTCCAGGCGGGAGAGGTCGCGGCCGGTGAGGTCCTGGATGCGCTGGACGCGGTAGCGGACGGAGTTGACGTGGAGGTGCAGCTGCTCGGCGCAGCGCGTCCATGAGCCGGAGTTCTGGAGGAACGTCTCAAGGGTGCGGACGAGGTCGGCGCCGTGGGTCTCGTCGTAGGCGCGCAGCGGGTCCAGCAGGCGGACCTGGAACATGTGGCGCACGTCGTCGGGGACGCTGGCGAGCAGCAGGACGTGGGTGGCGAGTTCGTCGTGGCGGACGACGCGGACCGGTGAGTGCGACTCGGGCGTCCGGGAGATGCGGAGCCGGGTGGCGGCCAGGCGGCGCGCGTAACGGGCCTCCTCGACGGCGCCGCGCAGGCCGCCCGCCGGCACGGTGTCGCTGACGCCCACGGCGATGCCGTCGGCCGACAGGCCGGGGACCAGCGCGTCGAGGGCGTCCTGGATCTCGCCGACGATGTCCTGCCCGGTCGCCGGGGCGAGGGCGATGGCCTGATCGTCCAGCAGGCCGACGAGCGGCCGGGTGCACGGCAGGACCTCGGTGAGGACGGTGCGCAGTTCCCCCGGGCGCAGCGTGCCGTGGGCCGAGGCGGCGACCGCCACGAACTCGGTGGACGGGGCGAACCCCGCCTGTTCCAGCCTCGGGCCGATCTCGGCGCCGGTGGCCGCGGCGGTCACGACCTCCTGCGCGAAGCGGTGTTCGGTGTTCTGGCGGGCTCTCTCCAGCGCGACGATCGCGGCGAGTTCGGTGGTGAGCGTGCGGCGCTCGGCGGGCCAGTCGGCGAAGTCGCCCTCGCAGGCGATGAACCAGTCGGCCACGCGGGACGTGGTGTCCTCGGCGACCGCGAAGATCGAGGCGTCGAGCCGGGGGAGGTGGCAGGGCAGCCGCGGCGCCGTGAGGAACGCCCTGGCCAGGGCGGCGGGTTCGGCGGGGCGCGGGCCGGCGACGACCCGTCCGGTGGGGGTGAGGACGTGGCAGCGCATCCCGAGGTCACGGCCGACCAGGTCGAGCACGGCGCCGAGGCCGGTGCCCTCGACGAGCCGGCGGTGCCGGTCCAGGACGGCGGTCAGGTCCGCGGCGCGGGCACCGGACAGATGCCGGACGACCTCCTCGGTGACGGTCGCGAACGCGACGTCCTCGGGCACCTTGAACAGCGGGATCCGATGCCGGCGGCAGGCCTCGACCAGGTCGTCCGGGACGGTCCCCAGCGCGAGGTCCCAGGCGGCGAGGCCCGACACGCCCGCGTCGGCGAGCGCCCGCACGAACGTCTCGGAGTCGGCCGGCCCCGACCGCCAGACGAGCCCGGTCAGCACGAGTTCCCGCCCGCGCAGGTAGCGGCCGGGGTCGAGGAGATCGGTCGTGACGACCCAGCGGATCGTCCGGTCGAGCTCCTCCTCCCCGGTGACGACCTCAAGCCGCAGCGCGGGCATCGCAAGCAGGGAACGCAACCTCATATGTAGCAACCTACAAACGCCGGCTCGTCGATGGCGGCACAGTTCGGATGTCCTGTGCCTCGACCGGCCCCCGGGCGGCTGTGTGTACTCGGGCAGTGAGGGGAGGAAGCCTCCTGGTCACCCTGGAGCGGAGTCGTATCGGAGGAAGCGTTGGGTCTGTCGACGCATGTGCTGGACGCGGCGAAGGGGCTGCCGGCGGCGGGCGTGGCCGTCCGGCTGGAGCGGCGCGCGGCGGACGGCGGCTGGACACCCCTGGCCGCGGCCCGCACTGACGCCGACGGCCGCATCAGGGAGTGGGACGCGCCGATCGAGGCCGGGGTGCACCGGCTGACGTTCGACACGGCGGGCCTGTCGGACTTCTATCCCGAGGTCACGGTGGCGTTCACGGTCGCCGATCCGGGACGGCATCTGCACGTGCCGCTGCTGATCAGCCCGTTCGCCTACTCGACCTACCGAGGGAGCTAGGGACACCGAGACATGGACTTCCTGCGACCGGTGAGCTGGGCGGACGCCCTCGCCGCGAAGGCGGAGCGGCCCGGGGCGCTGCCCCTCCAGGGCGGCACCGACGTCATGGTCGAGATCAACTTCGATGCGCGGCGGCCGGAGGCGCTGCTCGACCTCACCCGCGTCCGCGACCTGGCGGAGTGGGACACGGCGGACGGGCGGCTGCGCGTCGGCGCCGGCGTCACCTACACCCGGCTGATCGACGAGCTGGGGGGCCGGCTGCCCGGCCTCGCGCAGGCGTCCCGGACGGTCGGGTCGCCGCAGATCCGCAACCGGGGCACGGTCGGCGGGAACCTCGGCGCGGCGTCGCCCGCCGGGGACGGCCACCCGCCGCTGCTGGCGGGCGGCGCCGAGATCGAGGCCGAGTCGGCGGCGCGCGGCGTCCGGATGATCCCGGCGGCGGACTTCTTCACCGGCGTGAAGCGGAACGCGCTGGAGCCGGACGAGCTGATCCGCGCTTTCTGGACGGCGCCCGCGTCCGGCCCGCAGTACTTCTCCAAGATCGGCACGCGGAACGCGATGGTGATCGCGGTCTGCTCGTTCGCGGTCGCGCTGCATCCGGGGGAGCGGCGCGTCGGGACGGGACTCGGGTCGGCCGCCCCGACACCGCGCCGAGCCACCGCCGCCGAGGCGTTCATCTCCGCCGAACTGGACTGGGACGGCCGGGGACCGCTCGCCGATCCGGCGGCGCGGCGGTTCGGCGAACTGGTGACGGAGGCGGCGGCGCCGATCGACGACGTCCGGGGGACGGGCGCCTACCGCAGGCACGCCCTGGCGGTGATGGCGCGCCGCACGCTGACCTGGGCCTGGAACGACCACCGCGCCGGGGCGCCGGCCGGTTCCGGGAGAGAGGCTTCCTGATGCGCGTGAACGTCACCGTCAACGGCTCCCACGAGACCGTGGACGACGTGTGGGAGGGCGAGAGCCTGCTCTACATGCTGCGGGAGCGGATGGGCCTCCCCGGCTCCAAGAACGCCTGCGAGCAGGGCGAATGCGGCTCCTGCACCGTCTACCTGGACGGTGTCCCGGCCTGCGCGTGCCTGGTCGCGGCCGGGCAGGCGGAGGGACGCGACGTCCGCACCGTGGAGGGCCTCGCCGAGGGGCAGCCCGGGGACGAGCGACTCGACCCCGTCCAGGAGGCGTTCGCCGAGAGCGGCGCCGTCCAGTGCGGGTTCTGCACGCCAGGCCTCATCGTCCAGTCGCACGACCTGATCGAGCGGAACCCCGCGCCGACCGACGCCGAGATCCGCGAGGCGCTCGCCGGCAACCTGTGCCGCTGCACCGGCTACGAGAAGATCCTGGACGCGGTGCGCCTCGCCGCCGAGCGGAAGGCGGCCGCGAAATGACGATCGTCATCGAGAACGCCCACGTCGTCACCGTGTCCGGCGGCGAGCACCCGGGCGGCCACATCGTGATCGACGGCGACCGGATCACGGCCGTCGGCCCCGGCCCCGCCCCCGCCGCCGGCGGCGCCGAACGGATCGACGGCACCGGATGCCTCGCCACCCCCGGCCTGGTCAACACGCACCACCACCTCTATCAATGGGCGAGCCAGGGCCTCGCCGTCGACAACACCCTGTTCGAGTGGCTGACCACGCTCTACAAGCCATGGTCGAAGATGGACGCCGAGGTCGTGGCGGGCGCGGCGAGCGCGGGCCTCGGCTGGCTCGCCAAGTCGGGCTGCACCACGTCCACCGACCACCACTACCTGTTCCCGAAGGGACGCGGCGACCTGTTCGCCGCCGAGGTGGACGCGGCGGCCGAGATCGGCGTCCGGTTCCACCCGTGCCGCGGGTCGATGGACCGGGGCGAGTCGCAGGGCGGGCTCCCCCCGGACGAGGTCGTCGAAGACCTCGACACCATTCTCGCGGAGACCGAGGCCGCCATCGACCGCTACCACGACCCGTCGCCCGGCTCCATGCTGCGGGTGGCCGTCGCGCCCTGCTCCCCGTTCACCGTCACCAGGGAACTGCTGGCCAGGTCGGCGGAGCTGGCGCGGGCCAAGGGCGTGCGGCTGCACACCCACCTCGCCGAGACGCTGGACGAGGAGGAGCACACGACGGAGCAGTTCGGCATGACGCCGACCGAGTACATGGACTCGATCGGCTGGCTCGGCCCCGACGTGTGGCTCGCGCACTGCGTCCACCTGCACGACACCGACATCAAGCGGCTCGCCGAAACCCGCACCGGCACCGCGCACTGCCCGAGCTCCAACGCCCGCCTCGGCGCCGGGATCGCCCGCGTGTCCCGCCTCCTGGAGGAGGGCGCGGCCGTCGGCCTCGGCGTGGACGGGTCGGCGTCCGCGGAACTCGTCCCCCTCGCCGGGGAGATCCGGCAGGCGATCTACATGCAGCGCGCCCGGTCCGGGCCGACCGCGCTGACCGCCCGGCAGGCCCTGGAGATGGCGACGCTCGGCGGCGCCCGCTGCCTCGGCCGCGACGACGAGATCGGCACCCTAGAACCGGGCAAGCTCGCCGACATCGCGCTATGGCGGGTGGACGGCTTCCACGCGGCCGTCGCCGACCCGGTCGTCGCGTTCGCGTTCGGGAAGACCCCGCCGCTCCAGCGCCTCCTCGTCGGCGGCCGGACCGTCGTCGACGACGACACGCTCGTCACCGTCCCGCAGGACGAGGCCGGGCGGCGCGGCGCCGACGCCCACCGCCGCCTGATGCGGCTCGCGGAGGAGGTGCTCTGATGGCGTCCCCGGTGAAAAGCCCCGGTCATGTCGCCGCCCCGGGGCTGGGCGGCGTCGGGGAGAGCGCGCCGCGGCCGGACGGGACGCTCAAGGTCGCCGGCGAGTTCGCGTACGCGTCCGACCTGTGGATGGACGGGATGCTGTGGGGCGCGACCCTGCGCAGCCCGCATCCCCGGGCACTGATCAGGTCGATCGACATCGGGCCCGCGCTCGCGATGCCCGGCGTCCGCGCCGTCCTCACCCACGAGGACGTGCCGGGCCGCAAGATGTTCGGCATCGACCACACCGAGGACCAGCCCGTCCTCGCCATCGACCAGGTCAGGCACGAGGGCGAGCCGGTCGCGCTCGTCGCCGCCGACCATCCGGAGACGGCGCGGCGCGCGATGGAGAAGATCGCCGTCGGCTACGAGGTGCTGGAGCCGATCACCGACCCGCGCGCCGTGATCGCCGATCCGGAGGGCCTGAAGGTCCAGGACCTCGGCGGCATCACCCGCCACCAGCCGGTGCGCGTCGGCGACGTCGCCGACGCGAGATCCCGGGCGGACGTCGTCGTGTCGGGCGAGTACGAGGTCGGCATCCAGGACCAGGCGTTCCTCGGCCCCGAGTCCGGCCTGGCGGTTCCGGCCGAGGACGGCGGCGTCGACCTCTACGTCTCCACCCAGTGGATTCACAACGACCTCAAGCAGATCGCGCCCTGCCTCGGCCTCGCCGAGGACCAGATCCACATGACGCTCGCGGGCGTCGGCGGCGCGTTCGGCGGACGCGAGGACCTGTCGATGCAGATCCACGCCGGGATGCTCGCGCTGCACACCGGCCGCCCCGTCAAGATGTCCTACAACCGGTACGAGTCGTTCTTCGGGCACGTCCACCGGCATCCCGCGCAGATGCGGTACGAGTACGGCGCCACGTCGGACGGGCGGCTCCTCTACGCCGACGTCGAGATCGTCCTCGACGGCGGCGCGTACACCTCGTCCACGAAGAACGTCACCGGCAACGCGGCCTCACTCGGCGTCGGCCCGTACGAGATCCCGAACATCAGCATCGACGCGTACGGCGTCTACACCAACAACCCGCCGTGCGGAGCCATGCGGGGGTTCGGCGCCGTCCAGGCCTGCTTCGCCTATGAGTCGATGATGGACAAGCTCGGCGCCGCCTGCGGCCTCGGCCCCGTCGAGGTCCGCCGCCGCAACGCCGTCTCGCAGGGTTCGAAGCTCGCCACCGGGCAGGTCATCGACTCGCCGGCGCCGCTCGCCGGGATGCTGTCCCGGCTGGAGGCGATGCCGATGCCGCCACCGCTCGACCCGTCCGACATCAGGAACCTGCCCGGCGGGGTCTCCCAGACGACCCGCGGCGAAGGCGTCGCGCGGGGCGTCGGGTACGGCGTCGGGATCAAGAACATCTGCTTCTCCGAGGGCTTCGACGACTACTCCACCGCCCGCGTCCGGCTGGAGGTCATCGGCGGCGAGGCGACCGTGCTCGTGCACACCGCCGCCGCCGAGGTCGGGCAGGGGCTCGTGACGATCCAGGCGCAGATCGCCCGGACCGAGCTGGGCGTCCAGAGGGTCACCATCGCCCCGGCGGACGACCGGGCCGGCGACGCCGGCTCGTCCAGCGCGTCCCGCCAGTCGTACATGACGGGCGGCGCGGTCAAGACGGCCTGCGAGGCGGTGCGCGCCGAACTCCTCGCCCTGGCCGCCCGCCGCCTCGGCCGCGCGACGGCCACCGGCCTGACCGCCACCGGCGGGAAGATCGTCTCCCTCTCGGACGGCGTGCTCGGCACCATCGAGGACGTCCTCGGCGACGCCGTCATCGAGGAGACCCGCGAATACCACCACCGGCCCACGACGGCGATGGACCCCGTCACCGGCCAGGGCGCCAGCCACACCCAGCTCGCCCTGTGCGTCCACCGCGCCGTCGTCGACGTGGACGTCGACCTCGGCCTGGTCAAGGTCGTCGAGCTGGCCGCCGTCCAGGACGTCGGAAGGATCATCAACCGCACGGGGGTGGAGGGGCAGATCCACGGCGGCTCCGCGCAGGGCCTCGGCCTCGCCGTGATGGAGGAGATCGTCGTGTCGGACGGCCTCGTCCGCAACCCGTCCTTCACCGACTACCTGATCCCGACGATCCTCGACATGCCGCCGATGCGCCTGGACATCCTGGAGAACCCGGACCCCGCGGCGCCCTACGGGCTGCGCGGCGCCGGTGAGCCGCCGACGCTCTCGTCCACCCCCGCCATCGTCGCCGCGATCAGGGACGCCACCGGCCGTCCGCTGCCCCGGGTCCCGGTCCGCCCGGAGCACATCGTCGGCTAGGCCAAAACTAGGCAGAGCATTGACTGCCGCAGGGAATCTGCCTACATTCTGCGATGTTCGACAAAATTTTGACGTTCGTGGCACTTGTATCCAATTCTGAGCCCGCCCCCAGGCCGGAGGATCACCATGAAACGACTGCCGACCATCGCAGTGGCCGCCGTCCTCGCGTCCCCCGCAGCCCTGACCCCGACCGCCGCCCACGCGCTCGCGGGCCCCGCGCACTACACCGGCACCCTCCCCGACGGAGCCACCTGGATCGCCGACGTCCCGGCCGACTGGAACGGGACGCTCGTCCTTTTCAGCCACGGGTTCGGCCCCCTCACCCCGGCCAACCGCCCCAGCGAGGCCGCGGGCAAGGCCCTGCTCGACCGCGGCTACGCCCTCGCCGGCTCGTCCTACGACCCCTCGGGCTCACTCTGGGCCCTGGGCAGCGCCGTCCGGGACCAGCTCGCCACCGGCGCCGCCGTCTCAGAGATCATCGGCCGCCCGCGCATCACGCTCGCCCTCGGCCAGTCCATGGGCGGCCTCGTCAGCGCCAAGATCGCCGAGACTCGCGGGGTGGACGGCGTCCTCACCGCCTGCGGCATCGTCGCCGGCGGCGTCGACCTCAACAACTACCAGCTCAACGCAGGCCACACCGTGGCCACGCTCCTGGCCCCGGACCAGGACATCAAGCTCACCAACTACGAGACTCCCGCCGAGGCCGCGGCCGCGGGAGCCCAGCTCACCCAAGCGGTCAGGGACGCCCAAGCCACCCCCGCCGGCCGCGCCCGCATCGCCCTGGCGTCCGCCTTCCTCAACCAGTCACCCTGGTTCTCCGGCGACGCGCCGCCGCCCCGCCACGACTACGCCGCCCAGGAGCACCAGCAGTACCAGTGGCTCACGTCCGGCGGCGTCCTCAACTTCATCTTCGGCGGCCGCTACTGGATCAACCTGGCCTCCGGCGGCGACAGCGCCTGGAACCAGGGCCTGAACCACTCGCGCCTACTCCACGAGTCCGGCAACCACCGCCAGGTGAAGGCCCTCTACCGCGCCGCGGGCCTGAACCTGAAAGCAGACCTGTCCCACCTGACCGCCACCGCCGCCAAGAAGGTCGAACCACGCCCGCTCGCCTGGATGGCCCGCACCTCCCAGCCGACCGGCCGCGTCAACGTCCCGGCCTTGAACATCCACACCATCTCCGACCAGCTCGTCCCGGTCGAGCACCAGGCCGAGTACGCCGCGTCCGTCCGGCGGGCCGGCCGCACCCATCTCCTGCGCCAGGCCTATGTCCACCGCATCGGCCACTGCAACTTCACCGCGTCCGAATACATGGCCTCCCTCCAGGCCCTGGAGAAGCGCGTCAAGACCGGCCACTGGCCGAACACGACCGCCCCGTCCCTGAACAAGGCGGCCGAGTCCCTCTCCCTCGACCCCTCAGCCTTCATCCGCTACCGCCCAAACCACCTCGTAGCCCAACCAGCCCACCCATAACCCACTGTGATGTAAGCCACACGCTGAGTCATTGGATAGTCAAGGTATCTAACCGTGATGCCAAAGTAACTTTCCGTGCATGGTCACCGCAGTCCACGAAGGACCTATCCAGATCATCCGCGACAACCCGGAGGTCATAGCCCAGATCTTGCGCACCGCGTTCGACATCGAGGTCGGGGACGACCTGGTGATCAGATCGACGTCCGAAGAGTGCACCCAGATCGCCCCGACCGCCTACCGAGCCGACAACGTCGTAGAGATGTGCGAAGGGGGCTCCGCGGAGACGACCCTCGCCGTCGTCGCGGAAATGCAGCAGAAGAAGGACCTGCGGAAACGCAAGTCCTGGCCCGTCTACCTCACGACGCTCCACGGCAAAACCGCCTGCCCGTGCTACCTGATCGTCATCTGCCCCAAGCGCTCGGTCGCCGAGTGGGCACGTGAGCCGATCAGGATCGGCCACCCCGGTTTCACCCTCAAGCCCCTGGTAGTCGGCCCGGGCACCAAGCCGCTCGTCACCACGACCGAGCAGGCGGCGCAGATGCCCGAGTTGGCCATCATCAGCACGCTGGCCAACGTCAGCACCCCCACCAGGGAGTCTTTGGAGATCACCCACGCCGCCCTCGCCACCATCGAGAACGCCGGCCACGAAAACGCCGATCTGTACACTGACCTTGTGGTCAGCGCGCTGCCGAGGCTGGCGCGTCGCATCCTGGAGGAACTCGTGTCCACTGGTACCGCCGAATACAAGTTCAAGAGCGACCTCTTCCTCCGCCACCAAGCCCTCGGGGAGGCGGGGTCGGTGCTGAAGGTTCTCGCCGCGCGGGACCTGTCGGTGTCGGATGAGGTTCGTGAGCGGATTCTGTCCTGCCGGGATCAGGAGCGGTTGGACGAGTGGCTGGCCCGGGCCATCACGGTGGACTCCGCCGACGAGCTGTTCGACTGACCGCGGTGAGCACCACTGGCAACGAGATCAAGAAGAGCGCCCTCTTCCTCCGTAACAAAGCCATCGGCAGAGTTGAGGGCGAGATAAGGGTTCTGTTCGTCGTGCTTGAGGCTCGCGGGCTGAGTCTGTCCGACGAGGCGCGTGAGCGGATCATGGCCTGCACGGACGAGGAGCAGCTCACCGAGTGGGCAACCCGCGCAGTGACGGCGTCGTCCGCCGACGAGCTGTTCGACTGACGTCGTTTGTGGCGTGGTTGTCTCTCGTTCAGGGGGTTCGGGGGGTTACCAGGCCGGATTCGTAGGCGAGGACGACCAGTTGGGCGCGGTCGCGGGCGTGGAGTTTGATCATGGCCCGGTTGAGGTGGGTCTTGGCGGTCACGGGGCTGATCACCATGCGGTCGGCGATCTGGCCGTTGGACAGGCCCTGCGCGGCCAGGGCGACGGCCTCGCGTTCGCGGTTGGTCAGCTCCTTCAGTTCCGTGCCGGCTCCCGTGTTGAGCGGCTGTGCGACGTACCGGCTGATCAGCATTCTGGTGATCGACGGTGCGAGCAGGGCGTCACCGCGTGCGGCGACGCGTACGGAGTGGAGGAGGTCTTCCGGCTCGATGTCCTTCACCAGGAATCCGGCGGCGCCGGCGCGCAGGGCGTTGAAGACGTACTCGTCGAAGCCGTAGTTGGTCAGGATGACGACGTGCACGCCGGCGAGGGCCGGGTCCGCTGCGATGCGGCGGGTCGTCTCTATGCCGTCCATGACCGGCATCTGGATGTCGATGAGCGCGATGTCGGGGAGGTGCTCCCTGATGAGCGCAAGGCCCTGCTCGCCGTCGGCGGCCTCGGCGACCACCTCGATGTCGTCCTCGGCGTTGAGGAGCGCGCGGAATCCGCCGCGGAGGAGCGGCTGGTCGTCGACCAGGAGGACGCGGATCACTGCGGCCCGCCCACGGGGAACTCGGCCTCGACGCTGAAGCCGCCCTCGCTGCGCGGTTCCGCGCGCAGGCGGCCGCCCAGGGCGGTGACCCGCTCGCGCATTCCGAGCAGCCCGACGCCCGGCACGGGGGCGGTTCCCGGCATGGCCTTGCCGTCGTCGTCGACTCGGATGGCGAGGGTGTCCGGACGGTAGTCGATCCGGATCGACGCGGTGGAGGCGGCGGCGTGGCGGGCGGTGTTGGTGAGCGACTCCTGGACGATCCGGTAGGCGGTCCGGTCCACCGCCGTCGGCACGTCGTGGCGTTGGCCTTCGATCGTCAGGGTCGTGTTGAGACCCGTCCAGCGGGCCCGTTCCACCAGGTCGGGGACGTGGTCGAGCCCATGTGAGGGGGGCGTGGCGTCGTCGCGCAGCGTCTCCAGGGTCGCCCGCAGTTCCCGGGTCGCCTCACGGCCGGCCTCCTGGATCGCCAGCAGGGCCTCCGGTACCTGTTCGCCGCGCTTGCGGGCCAGGTGGACCGCGACTCCGGCCTGTACCTTGATGATCGAGATCTGGTGGGTCAGCGAGTCGTGCAGTTCCCGCGCGATGTGCAGCCGTTCCTCGGACGCGCGCAGCCGGGCGGTCTCCTCCCGGGTGCGCTCGGCCTCGTCGGCCCGCCGCTCGGCCTGCCGCAGCGCCTCACCGGCGGCACCGGCGGCGATCAGCCAGGCGATCTCAAGCGCCCCCCTGGCCTGTGCGAACGCGTCGCTCGCGGGCCCGTCCGCCGGGGAGGCCATGGCGGCGAGCGGTAGCGCGGCCAGCAGGGCCACGCTCGCCGCCAGCGTGATGATGCGGTGCCCCGCGCGTACGGCGGCGTACACCGCGAACAGGTACGCGACGGCGGGCACGTCGAAACCGACGGCCTGGTAGCCCAGCGCGCAGAGCCCGGTGACGGCCAGGACGGGGACCGGGGCCCGGCGGCCGGCGGCCAGCACCAGGCCGCTCGCCACCAGCAGGGCGTAGCCGAGTACGTCGAGATCCGTGCCGGGGTGGTCCCCGGCCAGCGCGGTGGCCAGCAGCGTCGCCGTCACGCATGCCGCGATCACCCAGCGTCCGGCCCTGGTCCAGGCGACCGCCAGTCCTGTGCTCATAGGCGCACCTTAGCCGCGCGGCGCCGCGTGCGACTCCTGCCGGCGGACGAGCGGCCGGCTACCGCGCACGCAGTACTTCCGCGATTCCTGCGGCTTCCGCGGTAACGGAATGCGCCATTAGCGGTAGCGCGAATTGCATGCGTGTGGGGGACGACCGGCAATGTGTCCGGCGGGCAGAATCGGGGCGCATTGTGAAAAAGAAGAGAGTTGGGGAGAGATGATGTCAACCGAGACTCCGGCCGCGGGCGGGGTCCTGGCGGGACTGGCCCGGTTCTGTTACCGGCGCCGCCGCCTGGTCCTCCTGACCTGGATCGTCGGCGTGATCGCCGTGGCGTTCGCCGGCTTCGGCTACGGCGCGGCCCCCGACAACGACTTCTCCGGCGGGGATTCCGGGTCCGCCAAGGCGCAGGAGCTGATCGAAAGGCATTTCCCCGAGCGGCAGGGGGACACGCTGACTCTCGCGATCAAGGCGGAAAAGGGAATCGACGATCCGGCCGCCCGGCGGAAAATCGAGAAGGTCATCGCCGATCTGTCCGCCTCACCCGTCACGGGACCGGTGACGTCGCCGTATCAGAACACGGACCTGGTGACCGATGATCGCCGCATCGCCCGCACGACCATCCCGCTGACCGACGAGGAAGCGGAGAAGGCCGAGGTCAAGCCGCTGGTCGACACGGTCAAGGACGCCTCCGGCGACGGCGTGACGCTGGGGCTCGGCGGGGAGAAGGCCGAAAAGGCCGAGACGCCCGCGCAGGGCCCGGCGGAGAGCGTGGGCGTCCTGGCGGCGGCGGTGGTCCTGTTCATCGCGTTCGGGTCGCTGGTGGCGATGGGCCTGCCGATCGTGACCGCGCTGATGTCGATCCTCGGCGGCATCGCCCTGATGAAGCTGGTAGGGCACGTGTTGCCCGCGCCCGAGTTCACCGTGCTCTTCGCCGCGATGATCGGGCTAGGTGTCGGCATCGACTACGCGCTGTTCATCGTGACCCGCTACAAGGACGGCCTGCAGGGAGGCGACGACCCCGAGAGCGCCACGGTCACGGCCATCACGACCGCGGGTCGCGCGGTGATGTTCGCCGGCACGACCGTGGTGATCGCACTGCTCGGCCTGATCGTCATGGGACAGCGGCTGATGACCGGAGTGGCCATCGCCACGTCGGTGACCGTGCTGGTGACGATGATGGCCGCGCTGACCCTGTTGCCGGCGTTCCTGGGCTTCACCGGCCACAAGATCAACTCGCTGCGGCTGCCCCGGCGCACCTCCCGCCGGGACGGGCCCGCCGATGCCCCGTCCGGGGAGCGTCGTACTCCCGCCGAGCGCTGGGCGGGCGTGGTGCAGCGCAGGCCGCTGGTCGCCGCGCTGCTGGCCGGCGCGGTTCTGCTGGTGCTGGCCGCGCCCGCGCTGTCGATGCGGCTGAGCCAGCCCGACGCCAGCGTCCAGCCCCACGACAGGAGCAGCTACACCTCCTACGAAATCATCTCTGAGGGGTTCGGTCCCGGCTACGGCGCGCCCCTGGTCTTCGCCACCCTGGTCGACTCCAAGGACGCCGATCTGCGTCCCGTCGTCGGCGCGGTCGGCGCGGCCGAGGGCATCGCCCACGTCACACCGCCCCAGGTCAGCCAGGACGGGCGGGCCGCCACCTTCATGGCCTTCCCGACGACCGGATACCAGGACGAGGCGACCGCGGACCTGGTGCACCGCCTCCGCGACGACGTGCTGCCCACGACGCCCGGCGGCGAAGGGGTCCACATCGGCGGCCCGAACGCCGGCACGATCGACTTCGCCGACGAGGTCGGCTCGCGCCTGCCCCTGATGATCGCGGTCGTCATCGCGATGTCCATGCTGCTGCTGATCGCGCTGGTCCGGTCCGTCACGATCGCCCTGCAGGCCGCCGTGGTGAACCTGCTGTCGATCGGCGCCGCCTACGGCGTGATCGTCGCGGTCGTGCAGTGGGGATGGTTCGGCCCGGCGCTCGGCTTCCCCACCGAGATGCCGATCACGACCTGGGTGCCGATGGTGATGTTCCCGGTCCTGTTCGGCCTGTCGATGGACTACCAGGTCTTCCTGATCTCGCGGGTCCGTGAGGAGTACGAGCGCACCGGCGACACCCGGACGGCCGTCGCCCGCGGGCTGGCGCGGACCGCCAAGGTCATCACCACCGCGGCGCTCATCATGATCGCCGTCTTCACGACCTCGCTGCTCGGCCCCGACGTCGCGGTCAAGCAGGGCGGCCTGGGCATGGCCGTCGCCGTGCTCATCGACGCCTCCATCGTCCGGATGATCCTCGTCCCGGCGGTGATGGAACTGTGCGGCAAGGCCAACTGGTGGATGCCCGGACGCCGGGCACCGGTGGCGGCGCCGGTCTCACCGGCCGGGGCCGTCGGGGAAGAGGCCAGGGTCTGACCCGTCCTCTGACGCCGCGAGTGGACTGCGGGACGTGTTGAGGCGCCCCCGGCGGTGTGCCGGGGGCGCCGCGTGCTTCAGGGGGCCTCGGTGGGGTCCTCTTCCAGAAGATCGTCGAACTCGCCGTCCTTGACGCCTGCGATGAAGGCGTCCCACTCGGCCTCGGTGAAGTAGAGGATCGGCCCCGCGGGGTTCTTGGCGTCGCGCATGACGACGGCCCTCTCACCGAAGTCCTTGTGCTGGACGGGAACGTCCTTGCCATCGATGAACTCGATGATGACCCCGTCGCTGAGGATCGGTTCCTGCTCGGTCACTGGCACACCTTCTTCGTCCTGGCCGCTGTCGGGCTCAAGGCTAGTGCGTGAGAGGACGGTGACGCACCGGAACCGGATCCCCGGCTGCCCCGCGGGAGGGCGGCCGGGGGAGCGGTCACGGAGCGTCGAAACCGAGGGTGTACTGGCCCGAGCCGCTGTAGGCGTGGACCCGGTAGCGGTAGTAGCCCGCCGTGCCGTTGTAGGAGATGTTCTCGTCAGGGGTGGGGCTGATCGACTGCGCCACCGTCTGCCATCCCGCGCCGTTCCACTTCTGCAGGTACAGGTCGAAGTCGGTGCCGTCGGGACCGTCGAGGCAGGCCGAGTGGGTTCCGGAGGAGGTGCTGCGGTAGTAGCTGCCGTCCGGCTGGTAGTCGCTGCCGCCGGAGCTCAGCGAGCCCGTCGCGGTGTCCTGGCGGCCGTCGCAGGCGCCGGGGTCGCCCGGCCCGGGGTCGCCGGGTCCGCCGCCGGAGGTGACGAGTTCGCGGCCCTGCTGGGCGAGGATCTGCAGAACCTCGCCGACCGGCTGGAAGTACATCTCGTCCCCGCCGCCCTGGCCGTCCCGGCAGGTGCCCGAGCCGCCGGACGTGATGCCCTGCGCCTGACCCTCCGGGGTGAACAGCGCGCCGCCCGAGTCACCGGGGTCGGCGCAGATGTCGGTCCGGATCAGCCCGGTGACCGTGCCCTCCGCGTAACGGACGGTCGCGCCGCGCTGGAGGATCTGGCCGCACCAGATGCGGGTGTTGGTGGTGGAACCCGAACGGCAGACCTCGGAGCCGACCGGTGCCTCCACGGCACCGTGGATCGTCTGGTAGGTGCCGTCCCACTTGTTGACGGTGGGCGTGGGCGTCCACTGGCTGTTGGTGTTGACCCACGCGTAGTCGTTGCCGGGGAACGAGGAGCCGCCGAACGCCCCCTGCGCGACCTGGTTGGCGCCGCTCGTCGTCTCGCCCTGGTCGCCGCAGTGGCCGGCGGTGACGTAGCCCCCGTCGACCGAGAACGCCACCGAGCAGCCTGCCGAAGGCGTCCAGTACCGTTCGCCGCCGACGATGTCGTAGAGCGGACGCGGCGTGGCCGTCGAGTGGACGTAGCGCACCGCCGCGGCGTCGACGCCGCCGGCCTCGGCGAACCGTTTCACGGCGGCCTTGGACGACGCCTTGACGACGACGCGGTTGGTCTCCGGGTCGACGTACCAGGCGGTCACCGACCGGGGGGCCGACCCGGCGTGCCGGTTCAGCTTCTTCTGGACCGCGCCGAGGTCGCGGGCGGTGTACTTCACCACCTTCGGCACCGCGCCGGCCGCCTTGATCGCGGGGGCGGACGCGGCGTCGGTGGTGGCGACGACGACCTTGGAGCCGTGCTCGACCCAGGCGCCGCCGAACGCCGCGCCGAGCGAGATCTTCAGGTGCTTCTGGATTCCGGCGGCGCGGTCCGCGGGTGCGGCGGTGACCTGCGGCCGGTCGGGGGCGGTGGGGGCTTGCGCGTGCGCCGGGGTCGCCAGCGACGCGGTCAGGCCGGAAACGGCCATGACGCCCAGCACCAGGTGTCTGCGGGCCATGTGGGCGCTCCTGGGGGGTGGGGGTGAGGGATGGACGCCCCGATGCCCGGAATGCTGGACCGCCTGAACGCCGTGGACAACGCATCGCACCCGACTGGCTTTTCACAGTTGATTGCGTTTCGCCCGAACGGCGCGAACGCATGGAGGGCGTTCGGCGAAGCAGGGATGAACATCCAATGCTCCGGAAGGGCACGACATGACCCGAGAAAGACCGGCATGGTCGCGGTGACCACCGGCGACGCCGAGATCCTGCGGCGGTCCCGGCACGAGCCGGAGCTCTTCGCCGCGCTCTTCGACCGCCACTACGCGGCGATCCACGGCTACGCGGCGCGGCGGCTCGGGCGGGGGCCCGCCGACGACGTGGCCGCCGAGACGTTCCTCATCGCGTTCGACCGGCGCGACCGCTACGACCTGTCGCGGGACGACGCCCGGCCGTGGCTGTACGGGATCGCGTCCAACCTCATCTCCCGGCATCACCGCGCGGAGGCGCGCCAGTACCGGGCGCTGGCCCGGGCCGGCGCGTCCGAGGCCGCCGAGGGGCACGACGAGCGGGTCGCCGGGCAGGTGGACGCGCAGGCCGCGCGGGGGCCGCTGGCGGCGGCGCTCGGCGGGCTTTCGCGCGGCGACCGGGACGTCCTGCTGCTCGTCGCCTGGGCGCAGCTCGGCGTGCGGGAGGCGGGCGAGGCGCTCGGGATCCCGGCCGGGACGGCGCGCTCCCGGCTGTACCGGGCCCGGACGAAGATCCGCGCCGCGCTGGGCGAGACCGATCCCACGACCCTTGGAGAGGACATCGACCGATGAACGACCTGGAGATTCTGCGCGACGCCTGGGCCGAGCCCGAGGCGCCCGCGGAGGCGTCCCGCGCCGCCGCCCGGACGGCCCTGCTCGAACGCGCGACCGGTGTGCCGAGGCGGCGGTTCCGGCTGTCGCGGTTCGGCGTCCGGCTCGTGGCCGTGGGAGCCCTGGCCGCCGCCGTGGCGGTCGGTGTGACGGTCGTCCAGACCGCGGGCGGCACCGACCGGGACGGCAACCCCCGCCCGGTGGTGCCCGGGATCCCGGCGGGCCCGGTGGCCAACGCGTCCGAGGCGCTCGAACGGGCGGCACGCGCGGCGGAGACGCGCACGTTCACACCGCCCCGACCCGACCAGTGGATCTATATCGAGTCCCGGGTGCGGAGCGGGCCCACGCCGAACGGCCCGGTCTCCAAGAACCCCGACAAGGACGTCGTGACGCGCAACTGGCAGCGTGCCGACGGCACGAAGTCGGCGACGATCGAGGACGGGAAGATCCGGTTCGCCGGGATGATGCCGACGACGCCACCGTCCGACTACGCCTCGCTGGCCGCGCTGCCGGCCGATCCGGACGCGCTGCTGAAGTGGATCTACAAGGAGATGGGCGGGCTCGGCGCGACGAAGGAGGGACGGTACTCGACCGCGTACGCGATGTTCGGTGCGATCCTGCGGACCAACGTCCTGCCGCCCAAGATCGAGGCGGCGGTGTTCCGGGCGATCAAGAAGATTCCCGGCGTGACGCTCGTGAAGGGCCGGGTGGACGCGGCGGGACGTCCGGCGGTGGGGCTCGGTCGCGTCACGGAGGGCTACCTGCACCGGGAACTGCTGCTCGACGAGGAGAGCTATCGCTACCTGGGTGAACGGTCCGTCGTGATCGAGGACCACACGACCCGTGGCCTCGACGGCATCCGATCGGTGGAGAAGGGCGACCTGATGAACCTGACCGTCCGCCTCAAGGCGGGCATCGTGGACAGGCCGGGGCAGCGGCCCTGACTTCCGGAGGGAGGGCGGGCGACACGGTCGCCCGCCCTCCGCCGTCAGGGGTCGATGAGCAGGCGGGCGGCGGAGATCTCCAGGCGGGCCTGGATCTCCTCCGCGGTGGCGTTACCGCGCAGCATCTCGATCATCTCCATCGTCCAGATGCCGGCCAGCGCCCGGGCCACGAGGCGGCGCGGGTCGTCGTCGGAGATGTCCTGCGGCGGGCCGGACGAGGCGAGCAGCAGCAGGCCGGTCATCCGGTCGCCGAAGTCGGTCTTGACGTCCGACAGCAGCAGGGAGCGGATCAGCGCCTCGGCCAGTTCCGGTTCGCGCATCAGCCCGCGGGTGGCGCGCATGAGCACCTCCACCGCGCGCTGCGGCGCGTCGCCGGCGCGGGGCGGGCGGCGCTCGATGCTGCCTTCGAGGAGGTCGAGTTCCTCGCTGACGACGGCGACGACCAGGTCCATCTTGGACGGGAAGTAGCGGTACAGGGTACCGAGGGCGACCCCGGCGCGCTCGGAGACGGTGCGCATCTGCATCGCCTCGATGCCGCCGCGCGACGCCAGTGCGGCGGCCGCCTGCACGATACGCTTGCGCCGCTGGTGCTGGCTGCGGGAGCGCACGCTCTGCCCCGGCCGGCCGGCCGCCTGTTCCGCGGGCTGACCCGGGGTCTCGCCCCCGGTCACTGTCGGCTCTGCGGTCACGGTCGATCCCTCCTGTGCGGGCGCGGTCGCCCGACGTGTCCCGCCAAGGATACAGCTCTTATGAGAACGTGTTATCTGATCGTCGGCGGGCGGCGGGCCCGCCGGGTCCGGCCATCCGGTCGATGAACCCTGGCTTGCTAGGCGAATCTGCCCGCGAACGAGGGCGATCATGCCTCTGGACACAGACTAGAATCTGTTCTACTTTTTCGCCGTGGGGTGGTCCTCGGAGGTGGCGGGATGAGCGTCGCGGCACTGCTGGAAGCGCGGGCGGACGACGGCCGTCCCGGACTGCGCTCGGCCGGCGACGGCCGGTCGTGGACCTGGCGGGAGGTCGTCGCCGAAAGCGCGTCCCGCGCCGCCTGGATGGCGGGCCGGGCGGGCGGGGAGCGTCCCGTCCACGTGGGCGTTCTCCTCGACAATCTGCCCGAACTCGTGTTCCTTCTCGGCGGGGCGGCGCTGTCGGGCGCGGTGGTCGTCGCGCTGAACCCGACCCGGAGCGCCGCCGAACTCGCGGGCGACGCCGAGCGCGCCGACTGCGACCTCGTTCTCACCTGCCCCCGGTACGCGGAGAAGGCCGCCGAGCTGGGTCTGCCCGTCCTGGACGTGGAGGACGACGCCTACCGCGCGCTGCTGGCCCCCTTCGCCGGTTCCCCGCTCCCCGGCACCGCGCGGATCGGCGACGGAACCCTGCTCATGCTGATCTTCACGTCCGGGACGTCGGGCCGCCCGCGCGCCGTCCGCGTCACCCACCGGAAGGTGGTCGTGCCGGGCGAGATGCTCGCCGAGCGCATGCTGTCGCCGGAGTCGGTCGTCTACTGCCCGATGCCGCTGTTCCACTCCGGTGCGGTGATGGCGGCGTTCGCGCCCGCGCTCGCCGCCGGAGCCGAACTCGTGCTGCGGGCCCGGTTCTCGGCGTCCGCCGTCCTGCCCGACGTGCGCGCGCACGGCTGCACCTACCTCCACTACGTCGGCAAGGCGCTGTCGTACGTGCTTGCCACGCCGCCGGGTGAGGACGACGCCGCCAACCCGCTTCAGTTCGCGTTCGGGAACGAGGCGGCGCCGCTGGAGCAGAAGACGTTCGGGGAGCGGTTCGGCTGCTTCGTCGTCGACGGCTACGGCTCGACCGAGACCGCGATCTCGCTGGCGCCCGACCCGTTCGGGCCGTCCGGCGCCCTCGGGAAGCTGCCGGACGGCGTCGCGATCCTCGACCCGGCGACCGGTGAGCCGTGCCCGCCCGCCGTGTTCGACGGCGCGGGACGGGTCCTGAACGGCGACGCGGCCATCGGCGAGCTGGTCAAGACCGGAGACCTCGGCCTGTTCGACGGCTATTACAAGGAAGACGCCCCCGACCGGCTCCGCGACGGCATGTTCTGGAGCGGCGACCTCGCCTACGCCGACGCGGACGGCTACATCTTCTTCGCCGGACGCAACGCCGACCGGCTCCGCGTGGACGGCGAGAACTTCGGCGCCGCCCAGGTGGAACGCGTTCTGGCGGAACTGCCCGGCGTCCGGCAGCTCGCCGTCTACGGGGTCCCGGACGCGGCGTCCGGCGACCAGGTGATGCTGGCGATCGCCGCCGACGACTTCGACCCGGAGGCGTTCGCCGGCTACCTGCGCGGCCGCGCCGACCTGAGCCCGAAGTGGCCTCCGCGGTACGTGCGGGTGATGCGGGAGCTTCCCGCGACCGCCTCCAACAAGATCCTCAAACGCCGGCTCGTCAAGGACGGCTGGCACACCGATGACCCGGTGTGGTGGCGGCCTGGCCGGGACCTCGCCTACCGCCGGATGACCGCGGAGGACGCGGCCGGCATCCGGGCGGACTTCGAGCGGCGCGGCCGGCTGCACCTTCTGGAAGGGAGCGGATGAGTGGACTTCAACCTGGACGAGACCCAGCAGGAGCTCAAGGGGCTCGCTGCGGGCCTGCTCGCGCGTGAGGCGACGCAGGAGCGGCTGGAGGCGTTCGAGAAGAGCGGCGCGCCTTACGACGCGGTGACCTGGAAGGCCCTCGCGCAGGCGGGGCTGCTCGGGGCCGTCCTGCCGGAGGACGCCGGCGGCGCGGGCCTCGGCCAGGTCGAGCTGGCGGTCGTCCTGCGGGAGACCGGCCGCGCGGTCGCGCCCGTCCCCGTGTACGCGTCGCTCGCGCTGGCGGCCGTCCCGATCGGGCGGCACGGCACCGCGGGGCAGCGCGCCCTGCTCGTCCCGCTGACCGAGGGCGAGACGGTCCTGACCGGCGCGTACCGCGAGGTCGGGCCGACCGGGGAGGTCACGACGACGGCACGGCGGGACGGAGACGGTTTCGTCCTCGACGGGGTGAAGACGTTCGTCCCGTACGCGCGGGAGGCGTCCCTCATCCTCGTCCCGGCGCGCATCGAAGGCGAGGGCGTCGGGGTCTTCCTCGTCGAGCCCACCGCCACGGCGATCACCCGGCAGCCGTCGGCGACGACCGAGCCGCTGTCGCGCGTCGCGCTGGACGGCGTGCGGGTCGGGCCGGACGCCCTGCTCGGCGGGACGGCGGACGGCGCCGCCTGGGACACCCTGCGCCGCTCGGCCGTCGCCGGCGCGGTCGCCGTCTCCTCCGGTGTGATCGAGGGCGCGCTGGAGCTGACCAAGGAGTACGTCAAGGCGCGCGAGCAGTTCGACCGCGCCCTCGCGCAGTTCCAGGCCGTGACGATGCAGATCGGCGACGTCTACATCGCCAAGCGCGCCCTGGACGTGGCCGTCTGGGCGGGCGTGTGGCGCCTCGCGGAAGGCGACGCCGACGCCGACGAGGTCCTCGCCGTCGCCGCGTACAACGCCTGCGACCCCGTCGTGAAGGCCCTGTACACCTGCCAGCACCTGCACGGCGGCATCGGCCTGGACGTCACCTACCCGCTGCACCGCTACTTCGCCTGGGGCAAGCAGTGCGCGCACCTGCTCGGCGGTGCGGAAGACCAGCTCGACTCGCTCGGCGCGCTCGTCTCACAGGAGGCCTGATGTTCATCGATCTGACCGACGAGCAGAAGAAGCTCCGCGCCGAGCTGCGCGAGTACTTCGAGGGCTGCCTGGACGAGGAGCAGCGCGCCGCCATCCTGGACGACCCGTTCGGGACCGCCTACATGGAGCACTGCAAGCGGCTCGGCCGCGACGGGATGCTCGGCGTCGCGCTGCCGAAGGAGTACGGCGGCCGCGGCTACGGCCCCGTCGAGCAGACGATCTTCGCCAACGAGATCGCCCGTGCCGAGGTCACCTACCCGCTCATCACGCTGAACTCCGTCGCGCCGACGATCCTGCAGTACGGGACGGACGCGCAGAAGGAGTTCTTCATCCCGCGCATCCTCGCGGGGGAGTGCCACTTCGCGATCGGCTACAGCGAGCCGGGCGCCGGCACCGACCTCGCCGCCCTGCGCACCACCGCCGTCAAGGACGGCGACCACTACGTCGTGAACGGCCAGAAGATCTTTACGTCGGGGGCGAACACGGCCGACTACGTGTGGCTCGCCGCGCGCACCGACCCGGACGCGAAGAAGCACAAGGGCATCTCGATGCTCATCGTCGACTGCGCGGACCCCGGGTTCTCCTGGACGCCGATCATCACGATGGACGGCCGGCACCACACCAACTCGACGTATTTCCAGGACATCCGCGTCCCCGCGGACATGCTGATCGGCGAGGAGAACAAGGGCTGGGACCTCATCGTCAACCAGCTCAACCACGAGCGGGTCACGCTCGGCCCCGCCGGCAACATCGGCCACACCCACGTCCGGTTCGAGCGCTGGGCCCGCACGACCGCCGGGCGGGACGGCCGGCCGCTCATCGAGGAGCCCGCCGTCCGCCGCGCGGTCGCGCAGATCTACGCCTACCTGCGCGTCAACGAGCTGCTGAACTGGCAGGTCGCCGCGAACCAGGACCTCGGCTGGCTGGGTGCGGCGGACGCGTCCGCCACCAAGATCTACGGCTCGGAGCGGGTCCAGGAGGTCGGCCGGATCGTCGGCGACGTCCTCGCCCGGTACGGCGACCCGGGCGACCCGGTGACCGCGGAGTTCATCGAGGTCACCGACCGCCTCGCCAAGGGCGCGCTCGTGCTGACGTTCGGCGGCGGCGTCAACGAGATCCAGCGCGAGCTGATCGCGATGATCGGCCTCGGCCTGCCCCGCGCGCCCCGCTGAGGTCCCTCAGACCTTCCGGGTCGGCGTCCGTTTGGGATCGGCGCCGTGCGCGAAGCCGGACGCGTCCGCCGCGTCCCGCCTCGGTTCCGGCTGGGACCGCAGCCGGGGCAGGGCGCGGCGCACGTCGTCCAGGAACAGGTCGGCGAGGTCGTGCCCGAACCCGTTGCGCACAACGACCCGCAGGACGGCGAGGTCGGTGCGGTTCTCCGGGAAGGTGTAGGCGGGCACGAGCCAGCCCGACTCGCGCAGCGCGGCCGACACGTCGAACACGGTGAAGTTGCCGACGTCCTCCCGGATCCGGAAGGCGAACACCGGGATGTCGCCGCCGTCGGTGAGCGTCTCGAAGGGGCCGAGCCGGCCGATCTCCGCCGACAGCCGCGTCGCGACGTCCCGGCAGGTCCGCTGGACGCGGCGGTACCCGTCGAAGCCGAGCCTCAGGAAGTTGTAGTACTGCGCCACGACCTGCGCGCCGGGGCGGGAGAAGTTCAGCGCGAACGTCGGCATGTCCCCGCCGAGGTAGTTGACGTGGAACACCAGGTCGTCGGGCAGCGCGTCCTCGTCCCGCCACACCGCCCAGCCCACGCCCGGCATGACCAGGCCGTACTTGTGGCCGGAGGTGTTGATGGACGCGACGCGCGGCAGCCGGAAGTCCCAGCGCAGGTCCGGGTCGAGGAACGGCGCCACCATCGCGCCGGACGCTCCGTCCACGTGGATCGGCACGTCGAGGCCGGTGCGCCGCTCCAGGTCGTCGAGCGCGGACGCGATCTCCGCGACGGGCTCGTAGCTGCCGTCGAACGTGGAGCCGAGGACGGCGACGACGCCGATGGTGTTCTCGTCGCACAGCTGGACGGCCTCCGGCGCGCCCAGGTGGTAGCGGCCGCCCTCCATCGGCACGTACCGGGGCTCGACCTCGAAGTAGTTCGCGAACTTCTCCCAGCAGACCTGCACGTTGACGCCCATGACGAGGTTGGGCCGGTCGGCGGGCTTCCCGGCGGCGAGGCGCCGCGCCCGCCAGCGGCGTTTCAGGGCGAGGCCGCCGAGCATCGCCGCCTCGCTGGACCCGGTGGTCGAGCAGCCCACCGCGGTGAGCGGGTCCTCGGCGTGCCATAGCCGGGCGAGCATGTGCACGCAGCGCAGCTCCAGTTCGGCGGTGCGCGGATACTCGTCCTTGTCGATCATGTTCTTCTCGGCGCATTCGGCCATGAGCCGCAGCGCTTCCGGCTCCGCCCACGTCGACACGAACGTCGCGAGGTTCAGCCGTGCGTTCCCGTCCAGCATCAGCTCGTCGTGGACGATCTGGTAGGCGGTGCCGGGGTCGAGTTCCCCGGCGGGCAGCGCGCCGCGGGGGATCGCCAGCGGCTCCCGGCTGAAAACCGGGTTGACCTGGAGGTCACGGCCGTCGCGTTCGGTGGTCCGGGGATCCTTCAGGGCCATGTCGCCGTCCTCCCTGCGCGCACGGGGGAGGGACGTCCCCCGACTCCGCACTGGGTACCCGCGGTGCCGCGCCCCACACCGCGGGGCCGGGCCGGCGGTCAGCGTTCCCGGCCGAGGCCGTTCTCCAGGATGGCGAAGGTCTTGTCGACGGTCTCGGAGAGCGAGCCGAACGCGCCGCCGTGGCGGCGCATCGCGTCGGTGGCGGCCTGGAAGCCGCAGGTGGTGGCGACGGCGATGACGTGCGGGCGCAGGTCGTCGGCGGGGTCGACGCCGAGCCGCTCGGAGATGAACTCGATCAGCAGGGCCTGCTTCTTCTGCGCGTGCTCCAGGCTGCCCGCCATGAGGGTCGGGCTGTCGTTCATCATCGACAGCATGCACTGGAAGCGCTCGGGGTCGAAGCCGAGTTCGCCGGCCTCGCAGGCGCGGGCGATGCCGACCACGGCCCGGCGCAGCGCCGTCATGACGGGCTCATCGGCCGGCCGCTCGCTCAGCGCCGCCAGGACGGCGCGGGTCTGCTCCTCCTGGAAGGTGAGCGCGACGTCCTCCTTCGAGGCGAAGTAGCGGAAGAACGTGCGGGACGAGACGTCCACGGCGTCGGCGATCTCCTCGACGGTGGTCGCGTCGAACCCCTTCTCGGAGAAGAGGGTGAACGCGGCGTCGACGAGCGCGTCGCGGGTGCGCTGCTTCTTGCGTTCGCGGCGGCCCGGTGGCTGGGGCCCGGGGCCGGTGGTGCCGGTCTCAGGGGCGGTCGCGGTCATGGGCGCAGTGTAGCCATCCCGTCGTCCCGCGCCAAGAGGCAGCGGCTAACCAATGTCTGCATGTGACGAATATCGTACTGCGACCTGAGTCGGTTGACGACAAGTGTCACGCCATGACACTTTTGTTCCTTCCCATCCGGAGGTCGAATCCATGACTCAGTCCAAAGGCGCCACACTCGATCCCGGCGCCGTCCACGTCCCGCCGCGCGACAAGGCGCGCGGCCGTCCCGCAAGGCCGGGGCACGGACATCCGTGGCTCACCCTCGTGGCGGTCGCGCTCGGCGTGATGATGGTCGGGCTGGACGCCACCGTCGTGTCCATCGCCAACCCGGCGATCGCCCGCGACCTCGGTGCCAACCTGTCCGGCCTGCAGTGGGTCACCAACGCCTACCTGCTGGCCCTCGCCGTCACGCTGATCCCGGCCGGGAAGATCGCCGACCGGTTCGGGCGCAGGCGGACGTTCCTGGCCGGCGTGGTCGGGTTCGCCGCCGCGTCCGTCATGATCGGGCTCTCCGGCGGCCTCGGCATGGTCATCTTCTGGCGGGTCGTGCAGGGCTTCGCGGGAGCGCTGCTCCAGCCCGCGAGTCTCGCCATCCTGCGCAACACGTTCCCGGCCGAGCGGCTCAACACCGCGATCGGCATCTGGGGCTCCACCGTCGGCATCTCCATCGCGGGCGGGCCGATCGTCGCCGGGCTGCTGGTCGAGAATGTCAACTGGGAGTCGGTCTTCTTCCTCAACGCCCCGCTCGGCCTCGTCGCGCTCGCCGTCGGCCTGTGGGTGATCCGCGAGTCGCGGGACGAGGAGGCCACCGGCTCCTTCGACCTGCCCGGCGTCGCGCTTCTCACCGGTGCGCTGTTCGCCCTGGTCTGGGGGCTCATCAAGGCCGGTGAAAACGGGTTCGGGGACGCCGTCCCGCTGGTGTCGTTCGCCGTCTCCGTCGTGCTGTTCGCCGGGTTTGTCCGGAACGAGCTGCGCGTCGAGCGTCCGCTGCTCCCGCTCGGGCTGTTCCGCTCGGTGTCGCTGTCGGCGGCGACCGGGCTCATCGTCCTCGGCTTCTTCGGGATGTTCGGGACGATCTTCTTCATCACCCTCTACCTGCAGCAGGTGCACGGCATGAGCCCGGTGGACGCCGGCGTGCGGATGCTGCCGATGACCGCCGTGTTCATCGTCTCCTCACCGCTGGCGGGCGCGCTGACCAGCCGGTTCGGGCCGCGGGTGCCGCTCGCGCTCGGCATGGGCTTCACCGCGGCCGCGCTGTTCGGGCTGTCGCGCATCGGGGTGGAGGCGCCCTACGTCCAGCTGTGGCCGTGGTTCGTGCTGCTCGGCATGGCGTTCGGGTTCGTCATCGTCGCCGGGACCGAGGCCATCGTCGGCAACGCGCCGGCCCACCTCGCCGGGGTCGCGGGCGGGCTCCAGCAGACCGCCGCGCAGCTCGGCGGCGTCCTCGGCACCTCCGTCCTGGGCGTACTGCTGTCCACCAGGGTCGGCGACGTGCTGTTCGGGAGGCTGACGGACGCGGGCGTCCCCGGCGCCGCCGCCGAGCGGCTCGCGGGCCAGGGCGGGATCGTCTCGCAGGGCGTCGCGCCGGTCCCGCCGGGCACCCCGGCGCCGGCCGCCGAGGCCATCACCACCGGAAGCCATCTCGCGTTCATGGACGGCTTCCAGACCTCGCTGACCGTCGCCGGAGCGGTCGCCGTCGTCGCGGTCCTCGCGGCCATGCTCGTCCGGCGCGGCGACTCCCCGGTCGACGGCGCCGCCGCGGCCTGATGACGCCGGGCGCTACGAGGGCCGGTCAGCCCCCGCTCGGTGACGGCGCCGGGTTGGTCGTCGGGCTGGGGCTCGGCGTGCCCGGGTCGCCGGCGGGCGGGTCGGACGGGGTGTCGGGCGGCGGCGTGGTCGGGTCGGCGGTGCCGTCGTCCGGCGGGGTCGTCGGGTCGCCCGGCGTGTCCGGGGGAGTCGTCGGGGACTCGCCGGCCGGCGGGGTGGACGGGCCGTCCGGCTGCGGCGGCGTGCTCGGCGGCGCCGCGCTCCCGTCCTTCGAGGGGGTGCCGGACGGGGACGTCGCCGGCGGCGCCGCCGGGGCCGGAGCGCCGGCGGCCGGGGCTCCGGCGCCCTGCCGAGCCGGGTCGCCGCCCTTCGTCGCGGGGTCCTGCGGGGTGCCGGGCGCCCCGCCCGTCGCCCGCTCGGTGCCGCTGAGGCCAGGCACCGGGGGCGGGACGGGCTCGCTCGTCGCGGACGCCGGGTTGGTCTGGCCGGTGCTCGCCGTCGGCACCAGCGAGGCCGCCCCGCTGCCGCCCTTGGCCGACGGCCAGGCGGCGAGCAGGCCGATGACCGCCGCGGCGGAGGCGGCGACGCCGGCGGCGGCGCCGAGGCCCTTGGAGATGCCGCCGGACAGCCCGCGCCGCACGCGGTCGCCGTTCCGGCCCGAGCGTCCCGCGCGCGGTCCGTCCGAGCCGATCACGACGAGCGGGCTCGGAGAGATGACGCTCGGCAGCCGCCGGACGGCCTCGTCCTCACAGGCGGCGAGGACCTGCTCGCGCAGCCAGGCGGGCGCGCGGTCCGGCGCCCGCCGGGCGAGCAGCCGCGGCAGCCGTTTCTTCTCGAAAGCGGTGATGAGGTCGAGCCGCGCCTCGGCCGTCCCGCGCATCAGGATGTCGAGAACGGAACGCTCCAGGCGGGTCCGCGCCGCGTCGAGCAGCTGCACGACGGTGTCCGGCGCGATGCCGAGGACGCGGGCGATGTCGTGGGGTTCGAGCCATTCGCCCGCCCACAGCAGCAGCACCTCGCGGTGGTCGGAGCGCAGGGCCCCGGCGGCGCGCAGCAGCGGGTCCGGGTCGGCGAACAGGACGCCGCCCCGCCCGCCGGCGTTGCCGGTGAAGGCGCCGCGCTCGGCGCAGGCCGACCGGGAGAGCGAGTACAGCCACAGGACCTTGTCGCCGCGCGGCGGCTGGTGGACGGCCGCGGTGAAGGCGTCCCCGACGGCCGCCGCCGCGAGCTGGTCGCCGACGAGCGACCAGCAGTACGCGTACAGGCGGTCGGCGTGCGCGTCGTAGAGCGAACCCATGTCCCCGCGCATGTGACCTCCCGATCGTCGCCCCGGTACTTACCAATGGTGCATACCGCCGGTTGACGGACTCTAGCGCCTCCGGTCAATGCCTGAGAAGTCCGGGATTAGGCGATACGTCGAATAGTACGGAAGGTAACGGTGACACCTGCGCACAGTGACGTTCACGGAGATTTAAGGAAGTTCGCGAAATTCGTCGGATTCCTGATGCGGTTCAGCAGGGAAGGTTGGCACCCGCCGACGGAAAAGTGAGGAGTGAGCCGTGACCCGGCTGACTGTGGACGACGTCTACCAGCACATTCGCGGTGTCTGCTTCAAGACCGGCCCACCCGGGACGGTCGGCGCGGAGACCGAGTGGTTCGTGATCGACCCCGCCGACCCCGCCGCCCACGTCCCCGGCGACCGGGTCCGCGCGCTCGTCGACGACGCCGGCCCGCCGGCCGGCGGCAGCAGCGTCACCTACGAGCCGGGCGGGCAGCTGGAGCTCAGCTCCGCGCCGTTCGACGGGCTCGGCGCACTGCACGCGGCGCTCGGCCGGGACATCGCGCACGTCCGGGACGCGCTCGCGCCGGACGGGCTCGCCCTCGTCGGCCACGGTGTCGACCCCGTCCGTCGGCCGCGCTTCCAGGCCGACCATCCCCGCTACGCCTGCATGCGGGACTACTTCTTCGCGGGCGGCTTCCCCGACGCGGGCCTGGCCATGATGTGCTCCACCGCGTCCGTCCAGGTCAACCTGGACATCGGCGCAGACCAAACCGACGCGTTCCGCCGCTGGCGGCTCGTGCACGCGCTCGGCCCGGTGCTCGTCGCGGCGTTCGCGAACTCGCCGCTGCGCGCCGGACGCCGTACCGGGATGCGCTCGTCCCGGCAGGGCATCTGGACCGAACTCGACCCCTGCCGCACCCTCCCCGTCCTGCGCGACGGCGTGGACGTCGACCCCGCCGAGGCGTGGACCCGGTACGCGCTGGACGCCCAGGTCATGCTCGTCCACACCGCCGAGGGCGAATGGGTGTCCGACCCCGGGATGTCGTTCCTGGAATGGCTGAACAAGGGCGAGCCCGGCGAGGACGACCTGGCCTACCACCTGTCCACCCTGTTCCCGCCGGTCCGGCCGCGCGGCTGGCTGGAACTGCGCATGATCGACGCGCTGCCCGGCCCGTACTGGCCCGTCCCCGTCGCCGTCGCCACCGCGCTGCTGGACGACCCGGCCGCGTCGCGCGCCGCGGAGGCCGCGGCCGAGCCGGTGGCCCGCCGGTGGGCGGAGGCCGCCCGGCGAGGGCTGTCCGACCGGCCCCTGGCCGCCGCGGCACGGGCCTGCTTCGCCGCGGCGCTGGACGCGCTGCCGCGGCTCGGCGCCTCCGGCCTCGTCCCGCTGGTCGACGAGTACGCGCGCCGGTACGTCGAGCGGGGACGCACCCCCGCCGACGACCCCGCCCCCGATTCGCCCCCACCCCCGTCCGAGGAGGACCCGACATGGCCCCGATGACCCCCACGGGCCCGGCGGGCCCGCACGCCGGGCACGCCGCCGCCGGCGATGACGACGCGCTGAAGGAGCTGATCGCCGGCGAACTCGGCGCGGTGCGGAACCGCAGCTTCGGCCTCACCACCGACGTCCTGGCCGGGGACGACCTCACCGGCCAGGTCTCGCCGCTGATGTCGCCGCTGGTATGGGACCTCGCGCACGTCGGCAACTACGAGGAACTGTGGCTGCTGCGCGCCGCGGCGGGCGCGGAGGCGATGCGTCCCGAGATCGACGGCCTGTACGACGCGTTCGAACATCCACGCGCCGAACGGCCGTCACTGCCGCTCCTGTCGCCCGAGGAGGCCCGCTCCTACATCGGCACCGTGCGGGCCAAGGTGCTCGACTCGCTGTCGTCGGTGCGGTTCGACACGCCGGATCCGCTCACGTCGGGCGGGTTCGTCTACGGGATGGTCGTCCAGCACGAGCACATGCACGACGAGACCATGCTGGCCACCCACCAGCTGCGCAAAGGCGCCCCCGCGCTCCTCGACCCCGCCGCCGGGCCACTCCTGGAAACCTCTTCCAAGGGCCACGGGATGGGCGAGGTCCTGATCGAGGCCGGCCCATTCCAAATGGGCACGTCGGACGACCCATGGGCCTACGACAACGAAGGTCCCGTGCACGTTGTTGATCTGCCCGCCTACTACATCGATGCCGAGCCGGTGACCAACGCCGCCTACATCGCCTTCATGGAAGCCGGCGGATACGACGATCCCCGCTGGTGGGACCCCGACGGATGGGAATGGCGCAACAGCGGCGGCAAACGCGCCCCCGCGTTCTGGGTGCGGGAGGGCGCCCAATGGCTGCGGCGCCGGTTCGGGCGCACCGAACCCGTCCCACCCGGCGAGCCCGTCCAGCACGTGTGCTGGTACGAGGCGGACGCGTACGCGCGGTGGGCCGGCAAGCGGCTGCCGACCGAGGCCGAGTGGGAGAAGGCCGCCCGCTGGGACCCGGCGGCCGGACGGTCGCGCCGCTACCCGTGGGGCGAGGTCTACGAAGAGGGACGCGCCAACCTCGGCCAGCGCGCGCTCCGCCCGTCCGAGACGGGCTCTTACGCGGCGGGCGCGTCCGCGTACGGGGTCAGGCGTCTGCTGGGGGACGTGTGGGAGTGGACGTCGTCCGACTTCCACGGCTACCCCGGCTTCCGCTCCTTCCCCTACAAGGAGTACTCGGAAGTCTTCTTCGGCCCCGAGTACAAGGTGCTGAGAGGCGGCTCCTGGGCGACGCACCCGCTCGCCATACGCGGATCGTTCCGCAACTGGGACTACCCCGTCAGGCGGCAGATCTTCTCCGGGTTCCGCTGCGCACGCTCCGTCGCAGGGGAGGCGCGCTGAATGTGCCGCCATCTCGGCTACCTGGGCCCCGAACGGACGCTGCACTCCCTCATCTACGACGGTGAGCACTCCCTGGAGACCCAGTCGTACGCGCCGCGCATGACGCAGGGGTGCCTCCTCAACGCCGACGGGTACGGCGTCGGCTGGTACCAGGACGGCGAGGCCGTCCGGTTCCGGCGCGCCCAGCCCATCTGGACCGACCAGTCGTTCCGCGAGGTCGCCGGGGCCGTCCGGGCGTCGTGCGCGATCGCGGCGATCCGGTCGGCGACCGTCGGTTTCCCCGTGGACGAGTCCTGCGCCCAGCCGTTCCGCGCCGGGACGTGGCTGTTCAGCCACAACGGGAAGATCGACGACTTCGGCGGCGTCGAAGGCAAACTCCGCGAACTGGCCGGGGACCTCGCCGCGGTGCCCGACGCCCGCGCCCCCGTCGACTCCGCACCGCTGTTCGCCCTCGCCGTCCGGCACTGGCGGGACGGGCTGCCGCTCGGCGACGGACTCGCCGCCGTCATCGGCGCGATCACCGCGCTCGCCCCCGGCCGCTACAACCTGCTCGCCTCCGACGGCACGTCCCTGGCCGCCACGACCTGGGGCGACTCGCTGTTCGTCCGCGAGGACGGGGACCAGATCCGGATCGCGTCCGAACCGCTCGACGGCGACGCCGCCTGGCAGGCCGTCCCCGACCGCTCACTCGTCACCGCCGGCCTCACCGCCGGCGTCTCCGTCACGTCCCTGTGAACACCGATTCCCCTCCGAAGGAGAGAACCACGTGGACCGGTTCCTGACCGCCGACGACCTCGCCAAGACGCTCCGCCAGGACGTCCGGGAGGGGCTCACCGGCACGCCCAAGACCCTGCCGCCCAAGTGGTTCTACGACGAGCGCGGCAGCGCGCTCTTCGAGGAGATCACGACGCTGGAGGAGTACTACCCGACCCGCCGCGAACGGGAGATCCTCGTCGCGCGGGCACCCGAGATCGCCGCCGCCACCGGCGCCCGGACCCTGCTGGAACTCGGCGCCGGGTCGGGGGAGAAGACGCGGCTGCTGCTCGGCGCGCTCGCCGGCACGCTGCGCTCGTACGTGCCGGTGGACGTGAGCGGCGACTTCCTGGAGGAGGCCGCGGCGGGCATCGCGTCCGACCATCCGGGCCTGGCCGTCCGGACCGTCGTCGCCGACTACGAGCAGCACCTGCACCTGCTGCCTGGCGGCGAGCGCCGCCTCATCGCCTTCCTCGGCGGGACGATCGGCAACATGCCGCCCGCCGCGCGGGTCGGGTTCCTCGGCGGCGTCCGCGCCACCATGTCCGGCGGCGACTTCCTCCTGCTCGGCGCCGACCTCGTCAAGGACGCGGACCGGCTCGTCCGCGCCTACGACGACGAGGCCGGCGTCACCGCCGAGTTCAACCGCAACGTCCTGCACGTCATCAACCGGGAACTGGACGCCGGCTTCGACCCGGACGCGTTCGAGCACCGCGCCGTCTGGGACGAGGCCGAGGAGTGGATCGAGATGCGGCTGCGGTCCACCCGCGACCAGGACGTCCGCGTCGGCGGCCTCGACCTGGAGGTGTCGTTCGCCGCGGGCGAGGAGATGCGCACCGAGATCTCCGCCAAGTTCCGGCGGGAACGGCTGGAGGCCGAACTGGGCGCGGCCGGAATGGAACTCGCCGAGTTCTGGACGGACGCGGAGGGCGACTTCTCGCTCAGCCTCGCCCGCCCGGCCGACGGCTGACGCGCTACTTCTTGCGGACCGGCTGGGCGAGGCCCATCCTCTGCAGGTCGCCCGCCAGGCGGGTCGCCAGGTACCGGTGGCCCTCCGGGGTCGGATGGATGCGGTCCCGCTTGATGTACCGCCGGGCGTTGCCCACGCCGGTCAGCGAGTCGCCGGTGATCCACTGCTCGCCGATCGGGTCGACGAACGGGACGCCGAGCTGCCCGGCCAGGTTCTTCAGCGCGTCGCGCACGGCGGTGGCCCCGCGCGACGGCGTCCCCGTCCCCCAGATCGGGCCCATCAGCACGATGTGGGTGCCGGGCCAGCGCTGCCTGGCGCGCTCAAGGATCACGTGCGCGGCGGCGGCGACCTGCGGGGCCGCGACGCGGAAGTCGTTGTGGCCGCCGGACACGATCAGCATGTCGGGTGCGGGACGCCACCCGAGCTGGCTCTCGAACAGCGCGAGGAACGCCTGCTGCCCCCCGCCCCTCACGACGAACCCGGTTCCGGACCGTCCGCCGACGATGACCTGCCAGCCGAGCAGCCGCGCCGTGGCGGAGGCGTACGTCGCCTCCGGCTGGGGACGCCCGTCGCCGACCGTGTAGCTGTCGCCGAGGAACATCACCACGGACGGAGCGTCGCGGGACTCCCGCTCACCTCCCTGCCCGGGGCCGTCCGCCGCCGCCGAACGGTGCACGGGGCCCCCGATCGGGGAACAGCCGGTCGCGGCCAGCGCCGCCACCAGGCTCAGGCACAGCACGAGAGTCGCCGCGCCGCGTCGGGCGCGGCGAGATGTCATCGAGGGACCACCAATCATCCGGAGCCGCCAAAGGCTCAGGGACGCTGAGCATCTTACTGATCCGTTGTACCCACCGTGGCCTCGTCAGCCCCGGCGTGCCGGGCAGTCCGGCGGCTCTGCGGCGCCGGCGGGGGACTGATGTGGAATCGCGTCCTCGCCTACACCCGCCGTTCACCTTCCGGCTCGGGACGGGCAACCTGGCGCCGAGAGGGTTCCGCGATGACTCGACGGGAACGGCTGCGCGAACTCGACCTCCTGCGCTTCCTGGCCGCGCTGGCGGTGGTGCTGTACCACTTCACCGGGTTCGGCGGGACCGGGGCGTGGCCCGAACCGGCGCGCGAGGTCTTCCCCGAAATCGCCTCCCTCACCCGGTTCGGATACCTCGGCGTCGACCTGTTCTTCGTCATCAGCGGGTTCGTGATCCTCATGAGCGTGTGGGGACGCGGGCCGGGCGAGTTCGGGATCTCCCGGCTGGTCCGGCTGATGCCCGCGTACTGGGTCAGCGTGCTGCTCGGCGCGTTCGTGTACGCGGTGTTCCGCCAGGGGAACGGCGTCCCCGGCCTGGTCGTGCCGAACCTGACCATGCTGCAGGGCGGGCTCGGCGTCGGGAATGTGGACGCCGTCTACTGGACGCTCTGGGTCGAACTGCACTTCTACGTGCTCGTCGCCGTCCTCGCGGGCATCGGTATCACGTACCGCTCCTGCCTCATCTTCATGGCCGCCTGGATGTTCGGCGGCCTGTTCGCCGACCAGGCCGACCACGAACTGCTCCAGGCGATGCTCGTGCCGACATGGAGCCCGTACTTCATCGCGGGCATGGCGCTCTACCTGATCCACCGGTTCGGGCCGACGCTGCTGCTGTGGGGTTACGTGGCCGTGTCGTACCTGATGGCGCTGCGCTGGGGCGCCTGGCGCGCGGAGACGGTGTTCCGCGGGGCCGACGAGGTCGTGGTCAGCGCCGTCATCACCGGGATCTTCGTGGTGATGATCCTCGTCGCGACCGGGCGGCTGCGCCGTCTCCGGTGGAGCGGACTGACCGTCCTCGGGGCGCTGACGTATCCGCTGTACCTCGTCCACTCCCAGCTCGCTCTGCCCCTCCTGGACGCGCTGTACCCGGCCGTCGACCGGTGGGCCGCGCTCGGGGCGGTCGTCGCCGCGTCCCTGCTGGCCGCCTACGCCGTGCACCGCCTCGTCGAACGTCCGGGCGCGGCCTGGATGCGCCGCCGCCTGTACGCGTCCTTGGAGCCGATGCGACCGCCTGCGGAACCGTCTACGTTGGTCGGTCATGGCGGTCGGGGTGGACGCGGCGGTACTCGCCTCAACGGCGGTGAGCCTGGGAACCGCACCCCGGCTGATGCGGCGCACCGGTGACCACGTGTCAGCCGCAGGCCGGCGCCCCTGGGCACGCCCCGAGGCGTTCCTGGCCGTGGTGGCCGCGCTCGCCTATCTGAACCAGGTGCTGTTCACCGATGGTGTGACCCGGTGGTGTGTGACACCGCGACGGTAGTGCGCGCTGAAGGAGATGTGGGCGTTCGGCCGATGTGAGCGGGCTTCGGCCGGACGCACCGCCTCCGGCGGGCCCGCTCGCCCCCGGTCGGGCCCGCCGGAGGTACCACTTCAGGACGCCGCCGGCCCGGGCTCCCCGCCCTCGGCCTCGTCTGCGGGCTCCTCGTCCTGGGGGCGCAGTTCCTCGGTGTAGCCGACGGTCAGGCGGCGCATCACTCCCGACTCGTCGATGGAGTACTGGCCGAGGCGCTCCAGCGGCGGCGAGTACGCGTGGATCGAGACGCTTGCGTCGTCCACGCCGGTGAGCCGGTGGATGTGGTCGGGCCCGAAGCAGAACGACCGGCCCTCCGCGACCACGGTCCGGAGGGGGTCGCCGCCAAGGCGCGGGTTGTTCTCCTCCACCGCCCCGGCGACGACGCGGACGGCCCCGGACGAGATGTCGTGGTCGTGCCAGCCGGTGTCGTTCTGGGGCGTCCAGCAGAGCAGCCAGACGTCCACGTGGTCGTCCCGGTACAGCGAGGCGTAGTGGCGCCGTCCGCCTGGGAACGCGACGTGCTGCCGCCACAGGTCCGGCCGCTCCGCCAGGTCGTCGACGAGCTTGCGCAGCTCGTGCTTGTCCAGGGGACGGCCGGGCAGATTCTCGAAGCAGGCGGCGCGGGGCAGGACCTCGGATGTCACGGGTTCGCTCCTTTCCGTTCTCTCGTTGTCGCGGTTCTGTTCATCGGTGGAAAACCGCGGGGTCTCCGCACCGGGTGAACGGGCTGGACACGGCTGCTGAACCGCATCACTGAACCGCATCAGTTAACCGCTTCAGTGAACCGGTTCAGAGCCGCGCCCGTCAAGTCGGGTCCACGGGGTTGTCGGTGGCGGGCTCTAGGGTTGGAGGGGTGTCGGACAAGCGCAAGCGCGCGACCATCCGGGAAGTGGCGCAGGCGACGGGGTTGTCGCCCGCCGCGGTGTCGTACGCATTGCGCGGCATCCAGACCTCCGAGGAGACGCAGGAGCGGGTCCGCGCCGCCGCCGACGAGCTCGGCTACGAGGCGCACCCGATCGCCCGTGCCCTCGCCAGCGGCCGCACCGCGCAGGTCGGGCTGCTGTGCGGCTCCCTTGAGGACTACTGGCAGCAGTCGCTCGCGGTCGGCATCGGCCGCGCGCTGCTGGCCCGCGACCGCTACGCCCTGATCGTGGACGCCGGCGGCGAACCCGAGCGGGAGCTGGCCCTCGCCCGCCGGCTGCGCGACCAGCGGGTGGACGGCCTCATCGTCCAGCCGCTCGACCCGTCCGCCGCGCTGTGGACGGAGCTGGCCGCCTCGATCCCGGTGGTGTCCATAGGCGACGCGCTGCACGGCGGGCAGGCGCAGGGCGAGGTCGTGTTCGACAACCGGCGCGGCGTCACGCTCGCGCTGGAGCATCTGCGCGACCTCGGGCACGAGCGCCTCACCGTGTTCACCCCGACGGGCGCCAGCACCCCCGACCGGCCCGCCGACGTGCACGTCAACGCCGAGGCCGAGCGTCTCGGGCTGCGGGTCGACGTGGTCGTCGTGCCGCAGTCGCACGCCGCCGCCGCCGAGGTCGCCATGCGGGTGCTCGCCGGTCCCGGCCGTCCCTCGGCGGTGTTCTGCTTCGCCGACTCCATCGCCTACGGCGTCTACGCCGCCACCCGCGAACTGGGCCTCGCCGTCCCCGGCGACGTCGCCGTCTGCGGGTACGACAACCATCCGATGTCGTCGCTGCTCACCCCGCCGCTGACCACCGTCGACTGGGACATCGACGGCATCGTGCACTCCGCCGTCCGGCTCATCGTGGACGTCATAGACGGCAAGCCGCGCAAGCGCCGCGTGGTCCGCGAGCCGTCCCTGCGCGTGCGCGCCTCGACGGGCGTGCCAGGCGGGTAGGGGGTCAGGGATGGAGCCGGGCCAGCCCGGGCAGGAGGTCCGCCGCGGCGGCGATGTCGGTGTCCAGCGGCCGGTCCTCCACGCGCGGGTCGAGCACGGTGGCGGCCATGTCGTAGGCGGACCGGAGCGGGCCGCCCGACGGCGCGCGTCCCTGCATCCGCAGCGCCCGCACCGCGGCGACGAGCTCGCAGCCGAGCCCCAGCCGGTAGGCGGCGACGGCGTCGGTCGTCGCGCGGGCCGACTGGGTGGAGAAGCCCGCGTGCTCCTCCACGCCGCGCGACAGGACCGCGCTGCCGAGCGCCGCCGGGGTCGCGAGGCGGCGGACGTCGGCGAGGCACGAGTGCGCCACATACTCCAGGATCATGATCCCCGAGGACGCCTCGGTGGCGCCCTGGAACGGGTACAGGCCGGTGAACGACGGCTCGGCGAGCGTCCCGAGCCGGGCGGCGGCGAGGGCCATCGTCTGGAACAGGGCTGCGCGGGCCGAGTCCAGGGCGAGGCCGACGTAGCCGGTGTGGAAGTTGCCGTTGTGCCAGGCGGTCCGGCCGGCGACGTCGATGAGGGGGTTCTCGGCCGCGGCGTTGATCTCGCGGGTGACGACCTCCCCGGCGTAGGCGCCCGCCTCCAGCGCCGGGCCATGCACCTGCGGGAACGCCCGGTAGCCGTACGGGTCCTGGATGCGCATCGGCGCGGGCCGGTCGAAGGCGAGCAGCGCCCGCATCGCCGCCGCGACCTCCTGCTGGCCGGGATGCGGGCACGCGTCCTGCACCGCCTGCGCGTACGGCTCCTCCGAGCCCCGCACGGCGAAGTGCGACAGCGCGGCGACGACGGTGGACGCGCGGAGCATCTCCCGCAGATCGGCGGCCGCGAGCGCCGCCTCCCCGAGCGTGGCCGCGTTGGAGCTGATGAACGCCAGCGCGTCGGACGAGCGCAGCCGGTACCCGGGGCCCCGCTCGGGCGTGTCGTCCGGCTCCGCGAGCCAGGCCCGCTCGCCCAGCAGGCACAGCGCCGTCGAGGCCAGCGCGGTGAGGTCGCCGGTGCCGATCGCGCCGTGCACCGGTACCGGAGGAAGAAGGCCCAGGTTGAGGACGTCCGCGAGGGCCTGCAGCGCCCCCGGCTCGACACCCGAGCCGCCCGCCGCGATCTGGTTCAGCCGGACCGTCAGCATCGCCCGGACGATCTCCGGCGCGACCAGGGGCCCGGCGCCCGCCGCATGGCTGCGCAGGAGCCGCAGGCCGTGCGCGTCGGCGTCCTCCCACTCCACGTCCACCACGCGGTTCGCGCCGACCCCGGTCGTGCGCCCGTACACCGGCTGCGACGCGGCGACCTCACCGGCCACCCGCCAGGCCGCGCGGGCCCGTTCGACGCCGTCCGGGGCTATGGCGATGGTCACATCCTCGCGGGCGGCGCGGACGACCTGGGCGCAGGTGAGCGCGGTGCCATCGATAACGATTCGGCTGTTCTCCACGCCGCGAGGCTACTTTCCCCGGATTCCAGGTAGGTAGGCTCCACATCCGATGTTCCGGACAAGCCGGGATACTTCGCTGACCGTACCCTGTGGTTACGGTCAGGGAGAAGGCCGAATCGATCATCGGCGTCACGGGCGCCCGACCAGGACGTGAATCCTTGATCACCTTTGAGGGCGTGACCAAGCGCTACCCCGGCGGCACCGTCGCACTGGACGACGTCAGTCTCGACTGCCCCACCGGCCGCATCACCGTGTTCGTCGGCACGTCCGGCGGCGGCAAGACCACCGCGCTGCGCGCGATCAACCGGATGGCGGAGCCCACGTCCGGCCGCGTCCTCATCGACGGGCAGGACGTCCGGGAGCACAAGCCCGCCCAGCTGCGGCGCGGCATCGGCTACGTCATCCAGCACGCCGGGCTGTTCCCGCACCGCACCATCGAGGACAACATCGCGACCGTCCCGCACCTGCTGCGCTGGAACAAGAAGAAGGCGCGGACGCGGGCCCACGAGCTGATGGAGCGGGTCGGGCTCGAACACTCGATGGCGCGGCGGTACCCGTTCCAGCTGTCCGGCGGCCAGCAGCAGCGCGTCGGCGTCGCGCGGGCCCTCGCCGCCGACCCGCCGATCATGCTGATGGACGAGCCGTTCAGCGCCGTCGACCCCGTCGTCCGCGCCGAACTCCAGGACGAGTTCCTGCGCCTCCAGGACGAACTGCACAAGACGATCGTGTTCGTCACCCACGACATCGACGAGGCCATCAAGCTCGGCGACCGGATCGCGGTGTTCCAGACCGGCGGGAAACTCGTCCAGGTCGACAGCCCCGAGGCGCTGCTGGCACGCCCCGCGAACGACTTCGTCGCCGGGTTCATCGGCCACGACCGCGGCATCCGGCGGCTGTCGTTCGTCCCCGCCGCGTCCGCGCCGCTGACCGAGCGGGACGTCCTGCCCGCCGACGCGCCGGTGGACCGGGCGCGCGACGCCTCCGACGGCTGGGTCTTGGTCGTGGACGCCGACCGGCTCCCCCTCGGCTGGGCCGCGGCGGGCGCGCTGCCCGCGTCGGGCGTTCTCGGCGACGCGCGGCTCGCGCCGATCGGGCACACGTTCAACGTCGAGAGCGACTCCGTCCGGGCCGCGCTCGACGCCGCGATCCTGTCGCCGTCCGGCCGGGCCGTCGGCGTGGACGGGGAGGGCCGGCTCCTGGGCGTCGCCGACCAGCACGACCTGAGCGCCGTCATCGCCCGCTCCGGCGCGGACGTCGAGCCGGAGCCCGCCGACGACGCCACGGACGACGCCGACGACGAACCCGCGGTCATCAAGGACGGTGGCTGATGGAGATCGACTGGGGCTGGATCGCCGACCACACCGACTCGCTCGGCGAGCACGCCCTCATCCACCTGCGGCTCGCGCTGCTGCCGGTGGTGTTCGGGCTGCTCATCTCGCTGCCGGTCGGCGTGCTGTGCCGCCGCTGGGGCTGGCTCTACCCGCCGACGCTGACGATCGCGAACGTGTTCTACGCGATCCCGTCGCTGGCCCTGTTCATGATCTTCATCCAGTACACCGGGCTCACCCCGTCCACCGTCATGATCCCGCTGACGCTGTACAGCCTGTCGGTGCTCGTCCCGAACGTGGTGGACGGCCTGGCGTCGGTGTCCGAACCCGTCCGGCAGGCCGCCACCGCCATGGGCTTCGGCCCGCTGCGCCGCCTCATGCGGGTCGAGTTGCCGATCGCCGTGCCCATCGTCATCGCCGGGACCCGCGTCGCGGCCGTCTCGTCCATCAGCCTCGTCGCCGTCGGCCAGCTGATCGGCCAGGGCGGGCTCGGCTACGACATCATCCGCGGCTACCAGCTGTCGTTCCAGACCCAGATCATCGCCGCCACAGTCCTGATCGTCCTCCTGGCCCTCGTCACCGACGCGATCCTGGTCACGGTCCAGCGGCTGCTCACCCCGTGGGCGCGGGCACGCGGGAAGGCCTCATGACCGAGCGAAGCGAGGACGGGGGGTGTGGGGGGTCGTCCCCCCACAAGGCACCATGAACGATTTGTGGAACCAGATCGACCTGTTCTGGACGTGGCTGACCGCGTCGGCGCAGTGGCAGGGCGACGACGGCATCCCGCACCGGCTGCTCCAGCACCTCTACTACACCGGGGTGTCGCTGTTCGCCGCCGCCGTCATCGGCCTCGCCCTCGGCCTCCTCGTCGGCCACACCGGCCGCGGCGGCTTCCTCGCGATCAGCGTCGCCAACGTCGCCCGCGCGATCCCGACCTTCGGCCTGGTGCTGTTCATCGTCGTCATCGAGTACAGCATCACCCCCGTCCTCATCGCGCTCGTGGCGCTGGCCATCCCGCCCATTCTGGTCAACACCTTCGAAGGCGTCCGCGGCGTCGACGCCGACGCCAAGGACGCCGCCCGCGGCATGGGCATGACCGGCTGGGGCGTGCTGTGGCGGGCCGAGCTGCCGATGGCGCTGCCGCTGATCCTGCTCGGGCTCCGCACGTCCGCGATCCAGGTCGTCGCCACCGCCACCATCGCCGCCTACCCCGGCTTCGGCGGCCTCGGCCGCTACATCATCGACGGGCTCGCCCGCAACGACTACCAGCTCGTCGTCGGGGGCACGGTCCTGGTGGTGCTGCTCGCGCTGATCGTCCAGCTGATCTTCGCGGGGCTGCGCCGCCTCGTCGTGTCCCCGGGCCTGCTCGGCTCCGCCCGTTCCTCCTGACCGACCGAACAGAGGAAGACCCATGAAGAAACTCATCCGTGGCGCGGCCGTCGGCCTCGTGGCCGCCCTGACGCTCACCGCCTGCGGCGGCGGAGACTCCGGCGACGACAACCCCCTCGCCGGCGGCGGCGAGAGCGGCACCATCACCGTCGGCGGCGCCAACTTCCCCGAGAGCAACCTCCTCGGCGAGATCTACGCCCAGGTCCTCGAAGCCAAGGACCTCAAGGTCACCCGCAAGTTCAACATCGGCGCCCGCGAGGTCTACTACGACCAGGTCGTCAAGGGCGGCATCAGCGTCATGCCCGAGTACAACGGCGCGCTGCTGACCACGTCCGTCGACGAGAACAGCAAGGCCGCCACCACCGAGGAGATCAACGCGGAGCTGAAGGCGAAGCTGCCCCCGGACGTGGAGATCCTCGACTCCGCCGAGGCCGAGGACAAGGACTCCGTCACCGTCAACCCGCAGACGGCCGCCAAGTACGACCTGAAGAGCATCGCCGACCTCAAGCCGGTCGCGGGCGAACTCATCATCGCGGGCCCGTCCGAGTTCGAGACCCGCCAGCACGGCCTCAAGGGCCTCAAGGAGGTCTACGGCCTGGAGTTCAAGAAGTTCCAGCCGTTCGACGCCGGCGCCCAGTCCACCCTGGTGAAGCTCCTCGTCGAGAACAAGGTCCAGGCCGCGGACCTGTTCACCACCGACCCCACCATCCAGCAGAACAAGCTGGTCGTCCTCGAAGACCCGAAGAACGTCTTCAGCGCCCAGAACGTCACCCCCCTCGTCCACAAGAAGTCCGTGAACGACACGGCGCGGGCCGCCCTCAACGCGGTCTCCGCCAAGCTCACCACCCAGGACCTCCTGGACATGATGAAGCGCATCGCCATCGACAAGGACGACCAGGAAAAGGTCGCCAAGGACTGGCTCACCAAGCAGGGCTTGATCTGACGCCCAACTTGCACCAAGCGACGGCCGAGCCCACCAAGACGCGGGCTCGGCCGTTCGCTCAGCACCGGGTGAATGGCACGCCGTTCTCATCGTTCATCTGGCGCGGACCGCTTGAACGGCCGTCCATCGGCACATGGCCGCTCAAAGCTCCGGACGTCGTGCCGACTCCTGGGAACCTGCCGCGGCACTGAGGCATCTGAATCAGAGCTTTCTGCATTCGCTCCGTGACGAGGGGACTGTGCATGCGTCGGGCGGTCGTGATCCTGCCGGTTCTGGTTACCGTGTCGGGCTGTGTGGTGACCTGGCCGGACGAGGCGGCGCCCCCGCCGCCGCAGTCGCTCGAGCCGGAGAGGCCCGAGCGGGAGGGGAAGGCCCCGGGTGCGGAACCGGCGACGACCGCCGATCCATGCGCGAAACGCCGGTCGACGGCGAGTCCGCGGCCGAGGCCGACGAAAACGCGTATTCCTTGGCGCACCGAGAAGATGGCGGACGGGTCGGTTCGGGTGACGGTCGGGGATCTGGACGCCGCGCCCGAGGATCCGGCCGCAGAACAGACCAGAGATCATCGGGCTCCGCGCGGTCGCCACGAATGTGAGACGGTGCGGTACGTGCCCGTCCGCGGCTGGTGGTGCAAGACGACGGTCAAGGCGATCCACGTGTCGGGAGAGATCGTGGTGAACCGGTCCACGCCGACCGCGAGGATTCAGGGGGCCGGCTTCTCGACGCATTGCTCTCACCGGCCCGGCCGGATGCGCCACGTATTTCAGATGGAACGCGATAGCTGGAGCGGCTCGCGCTCGTACGGAAAGCGTCAGATGACCGCGTGGACGGCGAAGCAGGGCCAGGCCGTGGGTGCGGTGACGGAAGCCTGCCCCAAGGGACGTGTGGGCACCTACGACTACCAGTTGTCGGTTCGTATTATGAGCGACCAGGTACCCATGGGCGGCGTTACCGCGACCAGCGCCCCCATCCGCACCCACTGCGGTACGGGCATCAGCTAGCCCTGGCACATCGGCACACTGAGGGCGGGCCGGTCAGCGCCCCCACCGCCGCAACGATATCGGCGAGACCGCCGTACGCCCAGATGGAGCGGAGACGTCGGCCGAGCCCGCGCTTGACGGGCTCGGCAATGGTCGCGCTTTAGCGCTTCGTGGAGCGGAGGGCCTCCATGAACACAGCCCATTCGCGGGGGGAGAAGTCCAGGACGGGACCGGTGCCGCCTTGTTTGCTGTCCCGTACACCGATCTTGCCTTGAAGGGAGCGGCCGACTTCGACGCATTCGGTGTCTGGATTGCTGTGGCTGGACTTACGCCAGCCGTGGTACTGCTGCTTCACGTGTCGTACCCTGCCTGTTCACTCAGCCGATCGGCCGTGTCCGCAAGGAGCGAAAGGCTCTCCAGCGCGGGGAGCGTGGCCTGTCGGAGGCGGTCGTGGAGACGCTCATACTTTGCCACCTCGCCTGGAACTGTGTGCACGAGGTCGGTGTTCGCGTTCTCGGCGACGACCATCGGGCGATCTACAGGGTCGGGAAACGTGTACATCACATATGTGGACGGTGGTAGGCGGCCGGGGGAGAGGCGCGCGTCCAACGGCAGTACGAGAATGGTGAAGTGAGGCTGACGGGACACCACGTCGACCGTGTGACGGAGTTGTGACGCCATGGTCGCTGCGGGGACGGCGAGGCGCTTCAACACGAACTCGTCCAGGACGATCTCTGCCGTTGGTCCGCCGGGACGGAAGAACGTCTGCTGCCGCTGAAGCCGGGCTTGGATTGTGCGCTCGGGTACGTAGCCGATCTCCGAGCCTTCCGCAAGATCCAGGTCAATGAGCGCCTGCACGAATTCCGGAGACTGCACCAGACCTGGAATCGACATCTGGTTGTAGCCGCGGATGGTGGCGGCGCCCGACTCGATGTCGGCGTACATGCGCTGGCGGGCGCCCATGGCGTCGCCGTAGGCGTCCCACCAGCCGCGTTCGGCGGCGTCGCAGGCGATCTTGAAGATCTCGTCGAACTTCCCGCCGGTGATGCCGAGGACCTTCATGATCTTCACGATGTCGCCGACGTCGGGGCGGCAGCGGGCGTTCTCCAACTTGGACACCGTCATGCGGGACCGATAGATGCGGCGGGCAAGATCGTCGGCGGTCATGCCGTGCTGCTCGCGGAGGGTCCGGAGTTCGGTGGCGAGACGCCGCCGACGAACGAACGGGCTGGTCACCGGAGACCTCCAAGATCGGGCCGGCGGACGGGGGCGCCGCTGACGGGGGATCAGGGCATCCACTCTGTGTTACCACGCGAACTCCGAGCGTGTCATCGATAGTCAGATGGTTCGAACATCCGAGGCGAGATCTCCTGTTCGTTTCGGTGGCGTTCCCCAGGTGAACGTTCACGATCATTTACGTAAACGAGCCGAACGTTCTCAGTGGAGGCGTGCCGGGCTGCCCCGCGAGCCTGCCAAGCTCGCCCTTTCACTTACCGAGGCAACGCGGTCACTGAAAATGGAACGGTCGATGACACACCGTCCCGAGAGGTGATCAATGCTGCTCGCCGCGCCCGTCCCCGCCCAGCACGAGACGCCGATGTACTGGCGGCGCGGGTTCCCGGGGAGGCCCGAAGAAGTCCGGCACGTCCGGGCGTTCACCGCGCATCTGCTGGCCGACTTCCCGGCCTTGGCGATGTTCTTCTCGTCCTGGACGAGCTGGCCGTCAACGCCATCCGGCACACCCGCTCCGGCGACGACGGCGGCCGGTTCACCGTGGACGTCAGTAGGGACGTGGCCGGTGTCATCATCTACGTCACCGACGAGGGCGGCCCGGGGGAGCCCCGCCTCCGGAACCTGGCCGAGCTCGCGGAAGGCGGCCGTGGGCTGCTCACCGTCGACGCCCTCGCCGCCACCTGGTCCTGGACGGGCGACCCGAAGAGCCGCATAATCCGCGCCACCTTCCCAGCACCGTCTCCGAGGGAAATGTGACAACTCCTCCGAACTGATCGTGATGAATTGATTACGATCGGTTCTCATGGGTGAACGAGCGCATTACGTGATCAAGAACGGTGACTCCTGGGGGCGGCACTACTCCCAATGGGGCGGATACTCCATAGAACTGGACATGTTGGCGGGCCCGGAGACGGCGACTCGGTTCGCGGGCATGCAGCGACCCGATCCGGCGTGGATGTTCGCCTCCGAGTGCGTGGGGGCCGCCCTCATCGACCGTGGTGAGTCGCGTCTGCTCTGGTACTCCAGGTGTATCGACGACGCCACCTACTGGGCCGCGGCCTTGGCCGTCATGAAGCGGACCTGGCCGGGCTGGCGCATCGACTGGGCGTACGACGGTCTCGCCGACATCGTCGCGGCGGTGGGGGAGAACCCACGGCAGGTGGACGGCCAGTGCAAGCTGCCTCAGAAGCCGCGCCTACTCCAGAAGGCATCGGACTATGAGCCGCTGCCCTGCCTGGTCACCGTGGCACAGGAAGGCGTTGTCAGAGCACACATGGTCGAAAACTCCGCTGAGTCCGTAATCGAAAACGGAGCTCGGTCATTGGCGTATTACCAGGCGGGGTCGCCGGTCAGCACATGGCCGAGTTTTCCCGGCGAAGGCGTGCACCTGGACGTGGATGCTCGGACGGGTGGAATGTGGACGCTCGGCACCCTGGACCGGCTGCCGGACGCGGCCGAAACCCACTGGCCCGGCTGGGAGTGGAAGCACTGGCAAGGGCGCTACCGCGAACAAATCGACCAGGCCGCCGGAGCGATCAGCGTCCCCGAGCCCGACCGCCGGCTGGGGTTGCGGAAGCTGGTCGAGCAGTTCGACTCACACCAGGAAGTGGACTCGGCCACGCAGGGTCTGGCGCTCCTGCTCAACGGGCTTGGTGCGCTCGTGACCGCGGCTGAGTCCGCAGGCATGCGTGTGACGACCGTGACCGATAACTCGTTCGCCCACCGTCCGATGGACCTGACAGGCGAAGAACGCGACGGGGTCCGCGCCGCACTCGCCGCCCTGCGAAACGAAATGTGAACTCTTGCCGCCCGATGTGCCGCCCCGCGCGCCGTGTTCCGGACGAGCCCCCGCACCCGGCCGTTGCGGCAACAGTGGTCTGTTCGCCGGCGGTGAGTTACCGCCTTGCGCCGCTGCCTTTTGCCGTCTGGCGCACCGTTGGGTTCGAGTCGTTGGCGGCGCGGTCGTGTAGCAGGGGGAGAGTCTGTGGATCATCCGGCCAGCCGTCGGCCACCGCTTGTACGGCGCGCCAGCGCACGGCCCAGTGGGGGTCGTTGACGGCGCGGTCGTGCAGGAGTGGGAGGGTGCGCGGATCGCGCGGCAGACCGCGGGCCACCGCCTGCATCGTCTCCCACCGCACGTCCTCGTGGGGGTCGTTGACGGCACGATGACGCAGCCAGGCAGGGGTTCTCGGATCCTCCCGCCAGCCCTCGGCCACTGCTCGCAACGCCACCCTCCGCACCGCTGGGTCGCGGTCGTTGGCGGCACGATCCAGCAGCCAGCCGAGGGTCTTGGGATCCCGTCCCACGGTCTGCGCCTGGGCCGCCGCCCACCGTACGGCCTCGTCGGGGTCGGCGGCGGCACGATCGCGCAGCTCGGTGAGAGACTGCGGCTCCGGATGTGTGACGGCGTCAATTCGGTCCGACACCATCATCGCTATGGCCATCCCGTACGAAACCGACAGCCCGGGAATGTCCCGGACTGAGAGTTCAGCAGGCTTCTAGCGAGGAGCCCTGGTCCTTCAGGGCCGGGAGGAATCGCTTCCCTCTGGGCGGCGCGTCCAGCGCCGCCCGGGTCCACCCCGCACCAACCGGGGACTGTAATGGTAAAGTCACCGATTGTGAAACTGGTGGTGCAGATAAAGCTGCTGCCGACGCCCGAGCAGGCGGCGGCGCTGACCGACACCCTGCACCAGGTCAACGCCGCCGCCAACCAGGTATCGGCTGTGGCCTTC